>CANETI010000072.1 GCA_947440715.1 Planctomycetota bacterium
GGCGCCACAGTGGCGGATTGTGACGGGGCCAGGTGTCATTAATCCAACAACGGGTGAATTTACGGCACCAAGCAGTGCGGATAATACCACCATCGAAGTGAGCGATGGGGGTAAAACCGCGAATACCACGGTAAAGACGGAAATTGCTGGTGGTGGTTCGACTAGCAGCGACGGTGGAGGAGGTGGCGGCGGCGGTTGCGGTCTGGGTAGCGGCGCAGCGTCATGGCTGATATTATTGGGCGGGTTGCTTTTGGTGCTGCGTACAAGCCGGCATCGCGACATAATGCGTTAAATTAACTGTGTCGATGCTTTACTGAAACGTTGCCACCGCCGTGCGTAATTCCGTCATGACGTCACCTTGCACGACAAATTCTAAGCCCCAGAAACCTTGGTAGCCAGCCGCCATTACGGCAGGCACGATGGTTCCATAGGAAATAGCACCACCGCGTTGCGGAATACTGCGACGTGGTTTTTCGGCGGTGTGGAGATGGGCGATGAGCGGTAAATTCGTCGTAATATCTGTGATGATATTTTCGTTCATGCGCGACATGTGGTAAATATCATACAGCACTTTGACGTGCGATGAGCCAACCGCCTTTACCACGTCAAAACCATACGCGGAATGATCAGCTTGGTAATCCGGGTGATCTTGATCATTAAACATTTCAAAAATAAGGGTGACGCCTGCGCGTTCGGCGTCACCAGCGAGTTGTTTTAAAGCGGTGACCACATTGGCTTGGCCAATCTGATTATCTTGGCCATCGCGATTGCCGCTAAAGAGAATGACATGGGGAATTTCAGCGGCGGCAGCAGTGGCAATTTCCCTGCGAATGGCGGGTAATAATTCACCGTGTAAACCCAAACGATTAAGTCCAACGGTTTTTCCTGGGCCACTGATATTAAGGATTTTTAATCCGGCGGCGCGTGCTGCGGCCCAACGACTGGGATCGACCATTTCGACCGCGGTAAAACCGAGATCACGTAGCGCACGATAATAAGTTGATGGATCAACCGTCGCACGATAAAAACACCAATCGGGAGCACTGAGTCGCATAATGATTTCCTTGGTCGTTTCACCATCGAGTATTCGGACGCCAGATCAATTGGTGGATTATGGTGCTTTGTTTTTGGCGGAGAGGCGAAAAATACCAACGGTTCCAATGGTCACGCACAAAGCAAATCCGTATTGCTGATAGGCGGCAACCAATGGTGCCGTTACATCGTGCACCGCGAGAATACCTGTGGGACGTAATAAGCGTTGGCAATGTGGAATATTCGCCGCAATTTCCTCCGCATGGTGGGCTGCGTCACAAAAAATAAAATCGTAGGTACTGGTGTCCTCGCGAAAATCGCCACCAATAAGCGTGACATAATCAGCAAGGCCATGTTGCGTAAGGTGGGCACGGGCGACATCGGTTGTCGTACGACCAGCGGCATACAGCGCGATTAAATCAGGCGGTAACGTCGTTGTGCCGGTCGGATTTAATGCTGCAAAATGGCGCTGAAGTTCAGCCTGACTGAGATGAGATAAATCATAACTGACAAAACGATTAACTCCACCAAGCAACTGAATGCGTTGGCAGATCAGGGAGGTGCTGCGCCCACAGTAATGTCCAATTTCTAGGAAATCCCCATTTGCTAATGTGGCAGCCGTCCACAGTCCTAGGGCGTCATCCGCGCTAAACCAACCAGGAATAGTTTCAAAAACTAAATCAACAGGATATAACGGAGCGCGCATGACGGTTTGTCCGCCACGTGCGAGTAGCGTATTAGCTAATTGTTTTGCCAAATGTTTTGTTAATGGTTTCGCGTGGTGGATTGGCGGCATAAGTAAGCCCGATCGTTTACAAACGAATGACATTAATCCGTGGAATTGTTTTTCGCCATCATCCGGTCGTGGTGGTTAATAAACGCCACGCGATGATACCTGCCGCAGCTATCACCATGCATGCGATGATGATCCACAAACCAACGGATGATTTTTTCGCTGTTTGAGACGAGCCGGCAATATTGCGGGAACGCTGCTGTGGATTTGCGCGATTCGTCGTTTTGCTGGTTTGTGGTTTTTTATTTGCCTGCGCAGCGACGACCTGGGGTCGTGAGATGACGTCTTCTAATTCGACAATGAATTGCCCAGCATTTGCCGGTCGTCCTTCAACTTCTTTTTCCAACGTGCGATTAATAAAAGCGACCACCGCAGGTGGAGTATTAGGCGCGATTTCTAAAATAGGCCGTGGTTTCTCACGTAATACTTTGGTCATCACTTCTGGAGCGGTGCGACCATCAAACGGTAACATGCCGGTAATTAATTGATAAAAAGAGGCCCCCAACGAATACAGGTCGCAGGATGGCGTAACATCGCGTGCGCTACGAATTTGTTCCGGTGGCATGTAAGCGGGTGACCCTAAAGCGATGCCCTGCATGGTGAGGCCATTGGCACCATCGTCAGTGATGGAGCGTTCGTCTTCTAATTGTTTGGCTAAACCAAGGTCGGCTAATTTCGCGATGCCTTCGCGGGTGACTAAGATATTCGCGGGTTTAATATCGCGATGAATAATGCCGCGTTGATGTGCATATTCGAGTCCGCGTGCGACTTGTAAAATAATACGTGCGGCTTCTTCCCATGGCACTTGTTTCGCTTCTTCGACCAAGGTTGATAACGTGTAACCGTCAACAAATTCCATTACTAAATAATGCACACCGCGTTCAAAGCCGCAATTATACACGGCAACGACATGCGGATGTTGAATCGCGGCGCACAAGCGCGCTTCACGATCAAAACGTTGGATGACTTTGTCGTCAGCTGCGGCCCTGCTGGTGAGCATTTTCACGGCGACTTTGCGCTGCACGTTGGTTTGCTCCGCTTCGTACACCACACCGATAGCGCCGGCGCCCAATCGTCGCACTAATCGACAGCCGCCTAAGGTTTGGCCGACGAGTTTATCGACCTTGCCATCAGCACTTTCGCTGAGAGTAATTTGTCGTCGGCAATGCGGGCATGATGCGGTACGACCGAGCCACGCGATGGGAGCGCGGAACTCATGTTGGCAGAAACGACAGAGTTGCAGAAAGGTTGGTGCGGCCATGGGCTTCCTTATGCGACCGCTTTCCCTATTTTCCACCCACGCATGAGCGAAACCCCTGACGCATCCACCGCACGCATCGACGCTGTCGCAATCGTGCTTGGCCATCGATTTATCAATTCAGCACTCTTGACCCAGGCCTGTACGCATACCAGCCGGCTGGGAGCCCAGGCCACGCCCGCTGATAAACGCCGTGATGCCAATGAGCGTTTGGAATTTTTAGGCGACGCGTTGTTAGGTGCTGCATTGTGCCAAACGCTGTGTGAACGCTTTCCGGATGTCGATGAAGGTCCGTTGTCGCGATTGAAATCACGCTTGGTGAGTCGCGCGACGTTAGCGCGCGCCATTGAGGTCACCGTGTTGCCGGATCACTGTTTGGTCGGTCAGCAAATGTCGAAACCGTGGCCAGATTCGGTGAAAGCAAATTTCGCTGAGGCCATCTTAGCCGCCATATTTATGGATGGTGGATGGGAAGCGGTGCGCATCGCCGTTGGACGTCTGTTGCACGATTTCGTTGAGGATCCGATGCAGGTCGACGAAGACGCACGCATGGCATTACAGGTGTGGTGTTTAGAACATCACAAACAATTACCGAATTATACCAGTGATCGCGTTGGCGGCACCGATCACGAACCCTTATTTCGCGCCCAAGTCAGCATTGCTGGCACCACCGGTAGCGGTGATGGCACGAGTCGTCGTCGCGCGGAAGCAGCGGCAGCACTCGCATTGATGGCACAAATGAATGGACCTGAGCATGCCGGATGAGGAATGGGACAGTGAAGAAGCGTTGCCAGACGTTAGCGGTCTGACTCCGGTTCGTTCATTAGATGAATTACGCCGTGGCACCACGGAACGTGAACGTTTAACTCCGGCAGCGGCATTGCGACGTTATTTTGGTTACGAAGTGTTTCGTCCCTTGCAGGGGGACGCGGTTAATTCGGCTTTAAATAAACGCGATTGTTTAGTGGTGTTGCCGACCGGTGGTGGCAAAAGTTTATGTTACCAAATTCCCGCCGCGTGTGGTGCTGGCATGGTATTGGTGGTGTCACCATTAATTGCGTTGATGGATGATCAAGTCGCTGCAGCACGAGAAGCGGGCCTGAACGCGGTGGCGCTCCATTCTAATTTAGATGAAGAAAATCGCCGTGCGGCTAGTCAAGCGATGATGTTGGGTGAAGTCGATTTAGTTTATGCCAGTCCAGAACGAGTCATGGCGAGTGATTGGGTGACGCGCTTACCTAATTTGGCATTGGTTGCGGTTGACGAAGCCCACTGCGTATCGCATTGGGGTCATGATTTTCGCCCAGAATACCGCCAATTACGTCAGATATTTGACCGTATACCTAACGTCCCACGCATGGCATTAACCGCAACTGCGACGCCGCAGGTGCAGGATGATATTTGCAATCAATTAGGTTTACGTTCGGTCGATCGCTTTATTGGTCACGTGGATCGTGCAAATCTCGTCTATCGTGCGATTCCACGACATCAGGGGGCGAAGCAAGCCTTAGCAGTGATTCAGCGCCACATGGGAGAAGGCGGTATTGTTTACGCTCAAACGCGACGCGAAGTGGAACAATTAACCGCGACGTTGAAAAAAGCTGGCGTGCAAGCAGCCGCCTATCATGCGGGATTGCCAGCTGAAACTCGGGCGAAAGTCCAAAGTGATTTCGTCAATGAACGCTTGGACGTGGTGGTCGCGACGATTGCCTTTGGCATGGGCATTGATCGTTCAAATGTGCGTTATGTTGTGCATGCCAATACGCCAAAATCGATTGAACATTATCAGCAAGAAGCCGGACGCGCTGGTCGCGATGGTTTACCGGCTGATTGTGTATTATTATTTAGTGCGGGTGATTTAGTAACCCATCGTAGTTTAGCCATGCGCGATGGACCGCTGTCGCCAGATCGTGAACGCGTGCTGGAGCGTCAATTACGTGAAATTGGTCGCTATGTGGTGGCTCCGATTTGTCGCCATCGTTTATTAACCGAACATTTCGGCCAGCCATATCCAGCGCCAGCGCAGGGCGACGCCATCGTCAATTCCAGCAGCGTAGAAGATAATTGTGGTGCCTGTGATATTTGCTTGGGAGAAACCAAAGAATTAGCGGCAGATCTGGCGTTATTAACCGCGCAGAAAATTATTTCGGCTGCTTGGCGACTCGAAGGTCGCTTTGGCCCAGGACAATGCGTCGATGTGTTGTTAGGTCGACGCACCGATAAAAGCGAACGTGCTGGTCATGATCGTTTAAAAGTATTCGGCATGCTGCAAGACGTCAGTGAAGCGACGGTGCGCGCATGGCTCGATCAATTAATTGTTCAGGGCTTCCTGGCTTTACGCGAAGACGGTGTTTATTCCTTTTTGCTCCACACCGAAGCCGGCAAAGCGTTGTGTCGTGGTGAAGGTAGCGTGCGACTTGGACAAATTGCCGACCGACCAACGCCAGCGCGTGCTGAGCGAAAACCTAAATCCTCCAGCTCCAGCAAATCGTCAGTAACGACCGATGACGCGCCATTATCGTCACAGGACCAAGCTTTATTCGAACGCTTGCGTACCATGCGCAAACAAGTCGCCAGCGCTGCCGGCGTGCCGCCGTATGTGGTGTTCCATGACAGCACCTTACAAGCCATTGCCAGCGCGCGGCCCAAAACGATTGCGGCAATGACCGCGATTAAAGGTATCGGCGAACGTAAAGCCGCGCGTTACGGCGCAGCGGTATTAGCGGTGGTGCAAAACGAGTCGTAAGATATTAAATAACTGTCTTATAATGATAGCTGTCGGCCATTTAAACTGGCTGAAGAGCAAAGCGGACTCAGTACAAGTGAATTATTGATAACTTATTAGCTCATGAGCCTGATAACACACACGTGTTTAGCCCTGCTTTACCTGATAGTAGCCAGTGCGCGAACGTGACCTATAAACGCTCCCGCCCCTGCTGTGTTCGAGGTCCGGCCGCAATCCCCTGGCCTTTCACTACCCTAGGGAGCCAACGCCCAGACAGGCCATGCCTGAAAAGGGAGGCTCCCACCTGAACTATAGGTTCAGGGAAGCTTGCTAGATACGGCATAAGCGGAGGTTTTTTTCAAACCATCGATGCAGTTAGGCATCGGTGGTTTTTTTATGCTCAGCGAACGATGAGCCTGTTTGTCGTGTTAACCGAGCCATATCGGCGCTGGCTCTTCGCCTTCTCTTCGCTCTAACAGCAGACACAGTAGCACCCATGAAGATCACGTTGGCCCAGGCGATGGGCACCTGCTTCGGGGTTCAGGACGCCATCGATATGGCGTTGGATCCGGCGTTTAAAGATCGCCTGACCATTGTCGGACAATTGGTGCATAATCCGCAGACCACCGAACGTTTAAAAGCCAACGGCGTGCGCATCGTTGAGCGCGATCAAATTGACAACATCACCACTGAAGCGGTCATGATTACGGCCCACGGTGCCAGTGATGCGACCAAGGAAATGTTGCGGCAAAAGGGTTTTACCGTCTTCGATGCGACCTGCCCATTGGTGATTCGCCTGCATAAATTGGCGCGCTTCTTAGAGCGCGAAGGTTATTTCCCCGTGGTCATTGGCGAAGCCAGTCACGTCGAAGTGCGTGGCGTGGTTGGTAATTTGCGCGCTGCTGCCGTTGTCCACGATGAAGAAGATATTAAACAATTACAGGGACATGCACGTATTGGTATTGTTAGTCAAACGACGAACCGCCCAGAAATGGTTAGCCGTTTAGTGACGGCGATCCGTGCTCAACCTTGGGTCGAAGACGTGCGCTTTTGTGACACCATCTGCCAACCAGTCAAAGAACGTCAGCAAGCCATTGGTATGTTGTTGTCCGAAGACATCGATCTGGGCATTGTCATCGGTGGCATGAACAGCGCGAACACGCGCAAACTGCAGGAACTGATTAGTGATCGCGGTATCGAAGCCCACCATATTGAAGGCCCGGATAACCTCGATGCGACGTGGTTTGCCGGCAAACACCACGTCGGAATCACCGCTGGTACCAGCACGCCGCAAGATGTTATTGAAGCCGTGCATGCGAAAGTGCGGCAGCTGGTTGGACAGGTTTAATACGGAAGCGATCTGGCCAAATCTGAACAAATCCGAGCAAAAAAGCTCTGACCAATCAGCAAGACTTCCCGTCTTTCCGACCACCAGAGTCAACTTAGTCTGCGCCCATGCCCGATGACAGCGATTCCGCCGTCTTAGAAGTGCCGATCAGCGGCGGAGAAACGCCACCCGTGAGCGAGGTCGGCGTCGGCGAAGTAGTGGAATTGGACCTGGGCTATCAGGTCACGCTCGATCATTTTTCTGGGCCAATGGACCTGTTGCTGTATTTGGTACGCCGGTCTGAAGTCGATATTGCCGATATCCCGATTGGGTACATCGCCGATCAATTTATTGAGATGTTAAACGCGACGCCCGACATGGATTTGGATGTCGCGGGTGATTTTATTCTGATGGCGGCAACGCTGTTGGAACTCAAGAGCCGTTTGGTGGTGCCGCCACCAGAAACGGAATCGGACGGCAGCGAGGAACGCGATGATGAAATCATTGATCCACGTGCTGGTCTGGTGCGCCAATTATTAACGTATCGCCGCTTCAAAGAAGCAACGCAATTATTGCCTGTCTTAGAACTGGAGCATGAGCATCGTCACGAACGGCGATTCCATGAAATCATTCCGGAAGACGCCGAAGAAATTGAAGGCCTAGACCTCAGTAACTGCGATATCGGTTTGTTGTACGAAAGTTTTGAAACGATTTTGGTGCGCATTAATCGGTTAGAGCCGCGTACCGTCATCAACGATGACGTGCCGTTGGAACATAAAATGAATCACCTCATCGACGTCATGCGCGCGTCACGTGAATCGACGATGAAAAAATTCTTTGCTTTAGAAACCACCATCAGCGGTCGCGTCGGTGTGGTCATGGCAACATTGGAATGTGCTCGGCAGCGTTTCATCGAAACCAAACAATATGAACAGTTTGGTGAAGTCACATTGCGCTACCGTGAAGACGAAGAACGCACCGCCGATTTTGGCGAATTACCACCCGAACCAATTGAAGAAGGCAAAAAACGCCGCAAACGCATTCCCTTGGTCACCTGGCATCCACCCGAACGCAGTAACGAACCCGAACAGCAAGAAATTGACCTCCCAGAATTGGAAGAAGAAATCGTCATAGAAACCGACGAGCAACGCTTCCTGCGCGAACTCGAAGAAACCTGCGCCGTCGACGCCGTGCTCACCCGCATCGTCGACCTGGACGCGGGTTTTATCGCCTTCCAAGCCGAACAATTAGCCGCTGCCGAAGCTGCCGCTCAAGCCGCTGCTTCCGCCGCTCAAGTCGCGGAAGCGGCCGCGCTGCTCGCCGAGCAAGCACCGCCCGTTGTCGTGGAATGCTTGGACAAAGCCGACCAGGTCAGCGCAACGAGCGCAGGCCCAGTCAGCGAATCGCCCAACGTACCAGTCACTAAACGCTCCAAACGCCGCAAACCACCACCTGCTCCAACCACACGTAAAACCGAGCAATTCCACGGCACGATTAGTAACGACGATGCAGACGATGGTTTTTTCGACGAAAGCCCCGCTGAAGAAGTGGCAGACGACGACCAGCCCCCATCCCCACCCGCCTCGGAATAACCGTCGGCTAACCCGTCGCCGCCAGCCAGCCGCCCACCAACAGAGTGCCCCAAGCCACCCTTGCCAGCCCCACTCAGGACTCTAACCTCCCGCCCTCTCGCATATGGCGATATAGCTCAGCGGTTAGAGCGGTGGCTTCATAAGCCATAGGTCGAAGGTTCGATTCCTTCTATCGCTACCAGAATAAAACCACGGTTTAGGCCGTGGTTTTTGTTTTTTTTGTGTATGTAGGAACAGCTCAAATGGAACCCAACGAACGCCGAATGCTCCTACTAAAAAGACACCGCGAGCCAGCTGAACACGCACATGAACGGTGTTCAGCTGAGGGCATGAAATTACCGGTCATATTCGTGCTCGACTTAGAAGATCGTGAAGGGCGCAAGCTGGCCGGTGCGCTTATGGCGAAAGAACAGCATATAAATGAAGATGAAGGATGCCGTCTCATTGACGCCAAAGCGCAAGAAATTCGCACCAAGGGTGACGTTATCCCCGCATTAGTCATGGCTATTTCTATGGAGGGCGCAGTCGCCATTTGTCATAAGATGACTGAAAATGGCGAGCGATCATTGCGGCAAATGCCGATTGATCGCATACCGGTTGTGGTGGTTAGCGCCGGTGGCAATTCTTATGTTGGTTTACCGAAAACCAAATTGCGAAATTAAAAGTCGCGAACCAAATTAATTGAGTCGGGAACTATTTGCCTTTGCCAACCGCCAATTTCCATTCCTTACTAAAATCAGGTAACGAAGCAACTAATTGCGGAGCCCATTTTTGTGTGCCCGCATAAATCCACGCCATCATTGCTAAACCCGTTAGCATTTTCCCACCGTCGATTGATGTTATGCGATAACGTGCTTGACCATCATTGGAAACGCCACCACTAGCAAGCATGCCAATTTCTGCCCAGGCTTTTTTACCCGTCTCTTCATTGCGAGCAAAGAAATCTAACGCCTCACTCAAATATGCGATAAC
>CANETI010000073.1 GCA_947440715.1 Planctomycetota bacterium
ATTTCCTTTTCGGCCTGTCTTCGACACGGAAAAAGTTGCGGTTCCTTGGAAATTATTTGCCCGCCAATTGCCCGGTATTTCACCTTGGATATTTTCAAAATCTCCATTCTTTAACTGTTGCACACCGATATTCGCTACATCGTTGGTGATAGGAATCGAAACGTTTGCCGTACGTGCTGCCTGCAAATAGCCAAGACCATGACGGGATCCCGCGAGCTTAAACGCATTGGAAATGTAACGATCCTTCATTAACAACTGATTACGAGATAGCGTAAATAACGCCTGACCGATTTCGATAGACGCGGGCAATTGTGACACCGCTAATAACGCTGCCAATGTCACGTTTGAATCCGTGTCATTTAAAATACCAGAAACCACAATGGCCTGCGAAGAAGCCGGTATAGCCGGTAAAACTTGGACGGCGTTGCGGCGCACACCATGGGAAGGATGACGTAAGGCAGCAATGGCGACAGCGAAGGCCGGAGCGTTATTTTCATTAACCACACCCAATCCATGCAACGTCCACAGCGCCTGCACCACGCCACCATTCAAATTAATCGCATCGACCGATTGATTCTGCGCGATGGTTATTAAACGCGGTACCACGTCCGTGTTCTTGCGCTCCACCAACAAACGCTGCGCTGCTAAGCGCCAAAATAAATTATCGTCGATGAGCGCCGAAAGAATGTCGTCAACATTATTCACATCAATTTGCTTACGCCCTGGTTTCGCCCCTTGCCAGGTCACACGATAAATACGTCCGTGCGTTTCATCTCGTAGTGGATTTTCATGCGCGCCACCTTTTCCCGTCTTCGCATCGAATCCGCCATGTTCTTTACGCGGAGTTGGGTTGTGTTGGATGATAAAATTATACCAATCAGCAACCCACACGGATCCATCTGGTCCCACTTGAGCATGGACCGGAGCAACCCATTGTTCGGAACTGGCCAATAAATTTCCACCATCGCCGTCTTCTACCCAACCTGATCCATCACGTTTGAGAAAACCCTGATGTAACACGTGCATGGTCGGTTCGCACACCAACGCCGCACGATTCCAATAAGCCAACGGAAAAGAACGGGCCGTATATAAATTATGACCGGCAGCGGCGGTAAATCCGTCGAAAACATCGACCTGTCGATTCTGTTCGGTCAACACATCGACCGCATAATGCCCGTCAATTTTACTCGCTTTTTTCAGCTCACCGACATCGGATAAACCAACGACCCCGTCCAAATACGGAACAGGAATCGGAATGTAACAATGATGCGTGCCATTCGCCGTAGAACCAAATATCTCCCCCGTCTCACTAATACCCAAACCCCAGGTGTTATTGCTAAATTGACTAATGAACTCCACCTGCGCCGCATTTTTACTCATACGAAAGAGTCCCGAGCGAAAGCTATTATCGATACCTTTAGCCGTGCTCTTAAAGCCTGAATAGCCGACCGCGCCATAAATTTTATTATCAAAACCATAATGCAAATTCGATGGACCCGCGTGGGTGTCTCCCTTGCTCCAACCTTCCATTAGCACACTGCGCTCATCAGCGACATCATCACCATTGGTGTCTTTAAAGAATAAAAATTGTGGCGCTTGCGAAACGATTAATCCACCATTGGCAAAGACTAATCCGGTTGGGATATTCAACTTATCGGCAAAGATGGTAAACTTATCGGCCTTGCCATCGCCATCGGTATCTTCGCAAATTTTAATGCGATCATTGCCTTGCCATAAATCCGTATACTTAGACGGGTAATCCACACTTTCCGCTACCCACAAACGTCCGCGATGATCCCAGGTAAACGCAATCGGCTTCACCACATCCGGTTCAGCAGCGAACAACGTTGCAGTAAAACCGTGTTCAGTCTTCATGTAATCCTGAGAATCTTTAGCTGATAAGGGCAATTGATATTGGGGAGCTGGCGTGCGTTTTTCGTAGTTTTGCACCGTAGGCCGTTCTTCATACACCAATGGTGCTCGGTTTGCTTTGCCAAAGGCTCCTAATAATTCTTTTAAAGACGCCTCACCAATGGTGCCCGCAGACCAAGCAATACCGCGTGCCAATAAATCCTGAAATCCGGGTGCTTGCCACGTGCGTGCATCATGACCAGAGGCCGTATAAAATACACGTCCTTGCGCATGGGTACGAATCCACGTCCACGGTTCGCGCGCCGCGCCATCAACTCGCTCCATTAATACTGTGCGATTTGCTTCGTTATGTTGCGTGTGGACATAGGTTTCATCCCAAGTTTCAAAACTACCAAATCCCATCATCGTCGGATGTTCGCGATTAATAATCGCGGCTCGGAACGTATCGGTTTTATGACTTTTGAATTTACCCCCAATTAATTCCACTAAGGCCGGATTCTTTCCAAAACAGGCTGACGCGCAGTGCACTGGAACGAAACCTTTGCCGCTGGCGACATAATCTAAGAGCGCTTTTTCTTGTTCTGCACTCACCTGGGGAATATTCGCATACACCAACAACGCATCATATTTTTGTAATGTTGTTGCACTGAGGTCTTCAAGTTTTTCTGTATAAGTGACATCAATGCCACGCGATGCGAGTGGCTCTTTGATCCAAGCAAATCGCTCGGCCGGCTTGTGATGCCCCTGATCACCAAGGAACAATACCGACAAACGCGGTGTTGGATCAGCAGACCACGCGGATGCGATCATGAACAACAGCAGCGTGAATGGGCGTACGACAGCCATAAAAGACTCCTAACGTGGCTCATCTCTGTGATTGAGCACACGCAAACGTTTATACCAGATCGTGGAAGCGCTTGCACTACACGATTCGACTCTTTTGCTGACCAAAACACCTAAGCGGATCGTGCAAATGCTTCCTGCGTGTTTCAGCGGGGGTTAAATTGACGCAGCTACATTAACTTAAATCTTTTAACTATATACACTTACAACTCAACCCTACGGCTGTCTATGATCAACAAACCGTCAATAAGAGAGGACGCAAGCTCATCGGGATGCCACTTTTCACTTGGACAAAAGTGCGCATTCTACGCCGCCCTAGGAAGATGCGGTTGTTGTTCATTTCTACTGCCATGCGCCTTTGGAATCGTGTTCGTCACCCTCATGCCGACATCTTGGTCGTTCAACGAGGAGAATTGTTCAACCGCGAACAGCTGGCAGCGCATGCGCGTCAATTAGCGGGACAACACCAAACTCACCTGCGCTTCAGCGGTGATCCATTACGGCATCGACTATACCACATTGAAGCCGACATCGCGACAGCCTATGCGACCGTGGTCACCGCCGCGAAAGCCGACCACCGTTTACCGCCTGCTGCTGATTGGTTATTAGATAATTATTATTTAGTCGAAGAACAAATACGCACCGCTCGTCGACATTTACCCGCTGGATATAGTCGCGAATTACCTCGCCTCAATCAAGCGCCTTATGTCAATTATCCGCGCGTTTATTTAATCGCGCAAGAAATAATCGCCCATACCGATGCGCGAGTAGATGCTGAAAGCACCGCCACTTTTGTGCGCGCTTGGCAAGAAATATCACCACTCACGCTTGGTGAGTTATGGGCAATTCCCATTATGTTGCGTTTGGCCGTTATTGCCGACCTGCAACAGGTTAGTCGACACCTCGCCACCGTCATCACCATGCGCCAATCGGCAGCCATGTGGGCGGACAAATTGCACGCGGTTGTTGCACAGCAACCCAGTAATTTAGTCGTGGCGCTTTCGCAGTTAGCCACGGCGGCTCAAAATGGTTCCTTATTAACCCCGGCGTTCGTAGCTGAATTTACTCGTCGACTACAAGGCTCACCACATCCAGCACTTGGCGATGCCCTCACTTGGCTAGAACAACGACTTGGTGAAAAGGGCACCTCCGTTGAGCGTCTCGTCAGCGAAGAAAATCAGGCCCAGACCAGTGATCAACAATCCATGGGCAATGGCATTACCAGCCTAAAAAGTTTATCCCATATTAATTGGCGCGAATTTGTCGAAACACTGAGCCCCGTTGAACAAATATTGAGGCAAGATCCAGCTGGCATTCATGTCCAAATGGATTTCGCCACGCGTGATCTTTATCGCCATCGCATTGAAGAATTGGCCAAATCGTGTGCGCTCACTGAACAAGACGTTGCGGCACACGCACTGATGTTGACCCAAGCTCGTTGCGCAGTGGTTGGAAACCAACACCGCGAAGCGCATATCGGTTATTATTTAATTGATGCTGGACAGCGTGCATTGGAACGCTCCATTTCACTACGTCGCGGTCTTATCGGAATGGTTACGAACACGTTACGATCGGCACCATTATTTTCCTATATCAGCGCCATCACTGCCATTGTTATTGGCACCTTGGTAATCGCTACTTGGTGGCTCGCTGGACATGATATTCCATTATGGGGACTGGGCCTTTTCCTTAGCTGTATCGCCCTTGCGGCCAGCCAATGTGCGATTACCTGCGTTAATTGGTTGGTAACGCTCGTTATTAAACCCATTTCATTACCGCGAGTTGATCTCGTTCAGGGCATTACCTCCGATCATCGCACCTTAGTTATCATACCCACTCTGATACGTAAACCGTCCGATGTCGAATCGCTCATCGATGGATTAGAAGTACGTTTCCTCGCCAACGTCGATCCGAATTTAGATTTTGCTTTGCTCACCGATTTCGGCGATGCCATGCAAGAGCATCTGCCCACCGACGCGGCACTGACAAAATTAGCCGTCGATGCCATCGAAGAGCTGAATCGTAAATATCAACATCTACGCCATAATATTTTTGCGCTTTTTCACCGACCGCGACTATTTAATAAAGTTGATGGCAATTGGTTAGGACGAGAACGCAAACGCGGAAAAATTGAAGACCTCAACGCCCTCCTCCTGCATGGGGATCGCTCGCATTTTAGCGTTATCGTCGGAGAGACGACCCAGTTTAGCACGTATCGTTTCGTCATTACACTCGATACCGATACACAATTACCGCGTGATGCGGCACGTAAACTCATTGGCACCTTAATTCACCCGCTGAACCGCGCCTGTTTTTCTTCCGATGGCCGCGTCACCAATGGTTACGTTATTCTACAACCGCGTGCAGCGATTAATTTACCCAGCGCAAACCGTTCGTGGTTCGCCAGGATCTTTTCCGGTGAACCAGGACTTGACCCCTACAGCCGCGCGGTCAGCGATGTGTATCAAGATTTATTTGGTGAAGGCTCATTTGTTGGCAAAGGCATTTATGATATTGCCGCATTTGATCGCGCATTGCACGGTCGATTCCCTGACAATGCCATTTTAAGTCATGATCTGATTGAAGGTTGTTTTAGCCGTGCTGGTTTAGTCAGCGATGTCTTGGTTTTTGAAGATCATCCTGCACGCTATGGCGCCGATGTATCGCGCCGTCAACGCTGGACGCGTGGTGACTGGCAATTATTGCCGTGGCTTTTACCGACGGTAGCTAATGCCAAAGGCGCACGTGTCCGTAATCAATTAAGCTTATTAGCGCGATGGAAATTATTCGACAATTTACGCCGCGGATTAATTGCCCCAGCTGTATTAGCTCTCCTGCTTGGTTCTTGGTTGGCATTGCCGAATGATGGCGTGGTCATAACGCTGGTGATTATTTTATTACTCACTCCGGTCGCACTGGGTACCATTGCCGGTATATTCCGCAAACCTAACGACATCCCATTGCTCATGCACCTGCGTCTACAGGGCAATGCCACCATGCTGCAATTGACGCAGGTTGTTCTTGGTTTGGTGTTTTTAGTTTATGACGCCGTAGTGACCATTGAGGCGATCACCATCACGCTTTGGCGTATGTTTATTAGCAAACGGCGCAAATTAGAATGGACCACAGCCAGCGATGCAGAACGCAATACTGCCAGCGGATGGTTCGGTGTTTATTTAGCCATGTGGTCGGCTCCTGCCATCGCGCTGTTCACTGCTGCCTTCATTAACATTGATGAACCTTATCATGTCTATGATTCGATTTGGCTCTTACTCATTTGGACCGCATCACCCATTATTGCCTGGTTTATTAGTCGCCCCATTCATGACCGCATGGATGATTTATCACTACGACAAAAACAATTCCTTGGCCGAGTCGCGCGTAAAACTTGGCGCTATTACCAACACTTTGTTGACGCTGACGATCATTGGCTACCGCCGGACAATTATCAAGAATACCCGGTCGCCGTGCTCGCACGACGCACCTCACCCACCAATATGGGTCTTGGCTTACTTGCAAATTTAGCTGCTCATGATTTTGGCTATATGCCCGTTGCGAACGTTCTCGAACGCTGTGAATTTACGTTGAATTCGATGTCGCGGTTAGAGCGTCATCGTGGCCATTATTATAATTGGTACGACACGCGCACCGCCAAAGCTATTACGCCACTCTATGTCTCCATGGTTGATAGCGGTAATTTAGCCGGACATTTATTGGTCTTACGTCAAGGTCTCATCGCCATGCGGGAAGAGCCTATTCTAAGGCCACAAATCTTTACCGGCCTGCATCATACTTTTGCCTTGGTGGTTGAACATGCGCGTTTGGCGCATGCGCGAAGCGGTACCATAGGCCATGGTTGGATGAGCCGAATTGATGAATTTCAACGCCTGTGGGTTGATTTAGATCGCGACCTACGAAAACCGCCAAAACAATTAAGTTCCTCCTTGGCTTTGCTTGGTCGCTGCATCACCGTCGCCAGTGATTTCGTCACCAATGTCGCCATGGCTAGCGATGAAGAGCTCCGTTGGTGGGCGGCAGCTTTTGAACGCGAATGCCGCGATCATCTTGATTATTTGGTACGCTTAGCTCCGTGGTCACGGATGCCGCCTGTGCCGGAAATTATTCACGCATTACCCGCTGACAAAGAACAACATTTGGTTCGTTTGCGTTCGGCGCTCAATCGACTGGACCGTGAAATTACGCTTGATGATATTGCTCAACTGCAAGAACAATTATTACCTCAACTTGATTGGTTTCTTGATGAGTTTGGCCAAAACAATGACGGACTTATTAAAGGTGCCATAAGTTGGATCGCGAATCTTCGTTCACACGTCAGCTTAGCCTCGGAACGCGCCAACGATTTGACCAAACGATTACAAATCACGGGTGAGCAGGCGGGCGCACTCGCTATGGCGATGGAATGGGGATTCCTATTTGATCGTTCGCGTGAATTATTCGCGATTGGATTTAATGTCACCAGCAATCGCCTCGATAATAGTTACTACGACTTATTAGCGAGTGAAGCTCGTCTTGGCAGTTTTGTCGCCATTGCCCAGGGACAAGTTCCCCAAGATCATTGGTTTAAATTAGGCCGTTTACTGACGTCAACGCGAGCGTCGCCCGCGCTGCTATCGTGGGCTGGTTCGATGTTTGAATATTTAATGCCACCATTGGTCATGCCGACCTATCCCGGAACCATACTGGACCAAACTTATCGTGCGGTCGTTCGTCGACAAATTGATTACGCTCGTCATCGCGGCTTACCCGCCTGGGGTATGAGCGAATCCGGATATTACCTCACTGATGCGCAAATGAATTATCAATACCGTGCCTTTGGTGTGCCCGGTTTGGGTCTCAAGCGCGGATTAGCTGATGACATGGTTATTGCGCCTTATGCTAGTGCGATGGCGTTATTGGTTTATCCACGCGAAGCCTGTGCAAATTTATACCGCATGTCATTAGCCGGTCATGAAGGTCGCTACGGATTTTATGAGGCCATTGATTACACTCCATCACGCATGGCGCATGGCAGTCAGGGTTCCACCGTTCGTTCGTTCATGGTGCATCATCAGGGCATGGCATTTTTAGCCATTGATGCGGTCTTAAATGATCGCCCAATGCAGCGCCGATTTTTGGCAGATCCCTTATGCAAAGCGACTGATTTATTATTACAGGAACGCATTCCGAAAACGGTTCCCGTTGTCTATCCACATGCAGCTGAAGCAGGTGCAGAGCGCGCCGCAGCCGGTTCGCAAGAAGCGAGCATGCGGGTATTTACCAATCCAACCGCATCACAACCGCACGTACATTTACTCTCAAATGGTCGTTATCATGTCATGGTAACGGATGCTGGTGGTGGCTACAGTCGCTGGCAGGGCCAAGAATTAACCCGCTGGCGCGAAGATGTTACGCGTGATGCCGATGGCAGTTTTTGTTATATCCGTGATATTAATAGCGGGAACGTGTGGTCCACGGCTTGGCAACCAACTGGCGTTAAACCGGATAATTACGAAGCGGTATTCCAGCAAGGACGCGCCGAATTTAAACGTCTGGACCATCAGATTGAAACTCGTACAGAAATTGCGGTTTCCCCAGAAGACGATGTCGAATTGCGACGCATAACTTTGGTCAATCGTTCTGATCAGGCACGCATCATTGAAGTTACCAGCTACTGTGAGTGTGTGTTGGCGCCCGCCAACGGCGACCTTGCCCATCCGGCATTTAGTAATTTGTTTGTCATGACGAAATTACTACGGGAACGTGATGCAATACTTTGCTGGCGTCGCCCACGTTCTGAACAAGAACAACCACCGTGGTTTATTCATCTCGCCACGGTTGAAGGACGTGAATCTACACCGGCATCCTATGAAACTTCACGCGTTAATTTTATTGGCCGCAATCGTA
This sequence comes from Planctomycetota bacterium, assembly GCA_947440715.1. GTDB lineage: Bacteria > Planctomycetota > UBA11346 > UBA11346 > UBA11346 > BOG-1363. Next base: position 8,620 of record CANETI010000073.1, read on the forward strand.
CCTTAGCCGCGCCACAGGTATTTGATCAGGTTACTCCGCTATCTGATACCGTCGGTTCAGTATTGGATCCGATATTATCGATTCGACGTACGGTGGTTATTCAGCCTGGTGAATCCGCTGTCATCAATTTAGTTTATGCCGCAGCTCAAAAAGAATCTGAGGCTCTAGAACTCGCTAGCCATTATCACGAAAAACACATGACTGAGCGCATCATCAGCATGGGCTGGAGTCATAGCCAAGTCGTTCTAGGTCAACTTGGCGCGAGTGAAGCCGATGCACAATTATTTGGCCGTCTAACTGGTTCCGTCATATTCGCTAGTCCAACACATCGCGCGAGTTCTGCCATATTATCAGCAAATAAAGCTGGTCAGTCGCAATTATGGAGTTTTGGCATCTCCGGTGATATTCCCATCGTCTTACTCAAAATAGTTAACGCTGAACGTTTAGATCTCGTGCGTCAATTAATGAATGCCCATGCGTACTGGCGCATGAAGGGGTTGGCGGTCGATTTAGTAATTTGGAACGACGATGAATCGGTGTATCGCCAAGACATCAGTGATCGCATTGTTGGCGTTATCATGTCTGGCGTTGAATCGAGTATGCTCGACAAGCCAGGTGGCATTTTTGTCCGACGCGCAGATTTAATGTCAGAAGACGAACGCATCTTGCTGCAAACAGTTGCGCGGGTGGTGTTAACGGACAGCGATGGCAGCTTGGCGCAATTCCTGGAACAGCGATTAAGCAGCAACCAAGAACAACCGCTCTTCGTCCCATCGCGCACGCATCATGCTGAGCCAACGGAATTACCTCGCTCTAAACCAACCGATTTACAATTTAATAATGGGGTTGGTGGATTTAGTTCGGATGGGCGTGAATATGTCATTTCTGTTTCCGCTCAGCGCTCAACACCGGCACCGTGGGTCAACGTCATTGCTAATCCGTCGTTCGGCACCGTCATTAGTGAATCCGGTTCGGCCTATACCTGGGATGGTAACAGCCATGAATTCCGTCTGACACCGTGGTCTAATGACTCCGTTTGCGACAGCGGTGGAGAATATTATCACTTACGTGA
>CANETI010000074.1 GCA_947440715.1 Planctomycetota bacterium
GCCTAAGTCTGCGCTAATGGTTGGTTCGATGCGATCGAATAATGCTGAGCTGAAGGTGTTGCCCGCAAAATAAGCCGCTCGCAAACCGGAACGATAATCTTTGGTGACTTCAACTGGACGATGCACCAGTGGGCGAGCGATGGGAGACTGTTTGTCCATAACGGTGGCGTAATGACCCGTGGGCACTTCGACGCGCTTTAAGGCTTTCAGATCGGTAATCGCAACCAAACCGTGATCGACTTCCAATCGCGTTGAATCAAGAGATTCCGTATATTCTAACGTCAGCGCCGTGCCGAGCACTTCTGCCTGGGCATTGGGTGTCACAAATAACATCGGTTGGCCAGCTGGTTGTTTGGTAACGTCAGCGCTCACTCGACCCCAAGTCAACACGACTCGTTTACCAACTTGATTAACCGCCGAACCCGTCGCGGCTAATTGAACTTCAGAACGTTGATCAATATGCAGTACGGTACGATCCGTATAAAAGACATCGGCTAGGGCGCCATCGCTCACTCGAATACGGTCACCAGCAAAAAGAGCGATTCCCGATTTTCCAGGCACTTCTTGCTTCGCCCGCACGACCACAACCTGTCCTGACGTTGTGGTTAGCGTCGCTAAGGGGACGACCTCTTCGGTCGGCCCCGTCAGCATCAACACAACGGCAATGCTGGCTGCCAGCGCGCCTATTGGAATCAGCATGCTAATCGCACGACGTGTCGCAGGACGGATGGGCACGACACGTAAAGACGGACGCCGACGATTCGCGCTCATTTCCGCTTCCGCGTGCACTGAGCGATTGCTGGAATCATCAACCAAATTTTCAACAATACTGGCGCTGCTGTTCGCCGTTACCTGACGCGCGGCTTCTGCCATTAATTCCCACTCTTGCAGCACCGTGACAAATTGTGCCCGCATCTCCTTATTACTGGAGAGCACGCGTTTCATTTCCACGACGCCTTCGGCAGTGAGGCGATTAGCTAAATAATCTTCAAATAATGCATCGTATTTCATGGCTTTATTCCCTGACTTTCTAAGCGCTTACTCAAACACGTCCGTAATTTATCACGCAAGCGCGACAACATCAGACGAATGGCATTGACGCTGCGACCATGACGGTCGGCCAACGTTTCACATGATTCTTGCTGCCAGTAAAAACCAGCGAGCAAATTAAGATTAAATTGATTGAGACGTGACATACACTCACGAAGCGAAGCGCTCATTGCCCGCTGTTGATCGGCACGGTGGTCATCTAAATTTTCCGTCATCGCTTTTTCAACTAAATCTAACAACTCTTGATCCGGAGTTGAAGATTCACGTCCGCGACTGCGGATCGCTTCTAAGGTTTTGAAATGCACAATTTGTCGCACCCACAAAAATATGCCTGTCTCATTGGTGAGATCCTGCCATTTATTCATCACCACCAAATAAGCTTCCTGCACGACATCTTCTGCCTGCGTCCAGTTGCGCAGCATGGCGTAGGCATAACTCAGCAACGCATCACGGTATTGGAATGCCGACTTCACCACGTCATCACGTGAGCGCAAAACGCCCTTTCCCACCGACGATTCGGTCGTGGTTGGGACTACTGCCCCCGCATTTTCGCCTGGTTCAGTAGGCTGGTTGTCCGTGCTCGCTTCCGACACCGATGTTACCTCGTGGTTCTAATGCGTGCAAAACACGCAGCATGTCGCGGAAAAAACCATAAATTACAAGCTTGGAATTGCCTGATTTACGTGCCCAAGCGTGGGGGCATTTCCACCTGAGCCAATCGGTGCTTCACCAGTCACCAAACAGCGTGCAGGACACTCGCCTAACTACTATAATTGAAACAACTTACGCCGTAGGCCATTGCAGCGTAAAGGTGCTCCCACCTGGGCTCGATTCGAGCAAGCGTAAATCGCCACCCTGCCGTCTTTGACAGCGACGTGCGACGGTTGCCCCTAAACCCAACCCGCGTGTTCGGCCGGTAATGAAGGGTTCAAACAAACGCTCCTTCAGGATTTCAGGAACGCCACTGCCCGTATCGCTGACTGAAATATGGCCATCAGTCACGGTCACGTTCACGCAGCCACCGACGCGACAAGCTTGAACGGCATTACGAATCACGTTGAGTAATGCCTGTCGAGAAAGGTCCGCATCGCCCATCGCTCTTCCACGGCCACTGAGGCGCAATTCTACGCCTGCACGTTCTGCTTCTGACATGGATAGATCAACGGTCGTGCGCGCTAGCCACGGCAAATCGAGTGGACGAATTTCCGGTTCACGTTCACGGCTATAATATAATAAATCGCTGACTAAGTGTCCAAGGCGTTCCACTTCTGATAAAATAATATCAACGCATTCACAATCTGGACCACTGGTTACCACTTCTCGCAATAATTCTGCATTGGCGCTAATACCTGCTAAGGGATTGCGAATTTCATGTGCCACCGTTGCCGACATACGCCCCATGTCAGCCAATGGCCGTAGACGATCAATTTCGGCTTGCAGTTGTTCACTGCTTAGCATCTCGCCATCCGGCACCTGGTTGTGTGGTAATGCACCCATTAAGCCGTCTCGGCAACAATTTCATCGTGTAACGATTCCGACGGATCTAATTCGCGTAATTTATTATAAAGCGTCGTGCGATTAATGCCGAGTAATTCTGCCGCGCGACTCTTTTGCCCGCCGGTTTCGGCTAATGCCGCACGCACTAATAAGGCTTCCACTCGCGCTAAGTTACGCTCACCAGCCGGTATGATTAAGGCGCCTTTGGGTAATGCCGCGACATCAGCGACTGGCGGATGGGGAACTGAAGCTGGGGCCGAGGTCATCATCGGCGACATTTGCATATTTTGAACAGGAATAGATGTGATAATCTCATCCATACATAAATCTTGCGCTTCAATAATATCGCCTTCGGCGGTAATGACCGCGCGTTCTACCGCATTTGATAATTCTCGAACATTCCCTGGCCAAGCATATTCTGACATTGCGACACGTGCATTTTTACTTAATTGCATTTGTGGCCGACCTAACTCTGGCCCTAAACGTTTGAGTAAATGGTCGGCAATGGGTAAAATATCTTCTGGGCGTTCGCGCAGAGCGGGAACTTGAATCGGCACCACGCGTAAACGGTAATATAAATCTTGGCGAAAACGACCACCGGCAACTTCTTGACGCAAATCACGGTTGGTAGCGGCCACGACACGTACATCCACAGCCACGTCATTCAGTCCACCGACTCGGCGAAAACGGCGTTCTTGTAACACGCGCAATAATTTAGTTTGGAGCTGCAATGGCATTTCGCCCACTTCGTCGAGGAAGATAGTACCGCCATCAGCGATTTCGAATAAACCGGCCTTACCTTTACTATCAGCACCCGTGAACGCGCCTTTTTCGTAGCCAAACAATTCCGCTTCGAGCAGATTTTCTGACAACGCCGCGCAATTAATTGCGACAAATTGCTTTTCGTGACGTGACGAACGTTCATGTATGGCTTTGGCGACTAATTCTTTACCGACACCGCTTTCACCCTGAATTAATACCGTGGTGCCTGGGACACCAGCGACGCGTTTGACTAAGGCCATTACGCGTTTCATCGCCACGCCATGTGCAATTAATGACTGACGCCCTGATTGTTTACCGGATAAACGCGCAACTTGACGACCAAGGCGCTGTTTTTCTAACAGTAAATTTACCGTCGTGCGTAAACGTTCGAGCTTAAATGGCTTCTCAATAAAATCGGAAATGCCTTGTTTCAAAGCATCTACCGCCAAATCAACACTGCCATGACCCGTCAATAACACGATCGGTAGTTCGGGATCGATAGCGCGGATTTTTGCAGCAAATGCAAGGCCATCACCATCCGGTAATTTTTGGTCTAACAATACCAGATCTGGATAAGCGTCACGTACCAAGGCGAGAGCTTGTTCTCCGGTTTCCGCTTCTCGCACGGTTATTCCGGAAAAAGCACGGGTAATTGCGTGGCGGATAGATGATTCGTCATCGACCACTAAAATGGTATCACTCATGGTTCAGATCCAGGAAAGAAGTAACAAAGTACGATTCAGACCGCATTGCCGAATCATCGACTACCAGGACTTTCTTTTGTCATCGTAAGCTCCTTACAAGACCAGTGTCGATTATTACCTCATCTTTTTTCATCGCGCAAGAAGATGTCTGCCAGACGTCGTATAGATCAACGTATGCTAACAACACCCTGTGTGGGAATTAGACCAAGACGCTCAGGTCGAGCTCCATCATTTCCAGCTTCTAACGGAATACCGGTCACTGGAGTTGTTGCTTGAATCAGTAAACGCTCCCATTGCCACTCACTCGCCTTGGGGCCTTGCCACAGCAATCCTGTGGTCCGCGCATATAAACTGATCCCGTTCATCGCCGGTATTTGCGCATGACTTGCCATGATACCGATTTGGACATCGCGAATCGCGACATCGCGTAACGTCGCAATCATTCCCGACTCTAAACGTAAACCAATGATAGCCGTTGATTTGGCAACTTCATTGGCCACGAGTTCAAGTGCATCGCACTCAATTTGACCATTGACCGCATGAATAATGGCGCCGTCGGTAGCAACACTGGCAATAAATCGCGAACGGCTGAGGTTAGCTCGTCCGTCACGTAAATGAAGCGCCGGTACTTGTCGCACGGTGCTATCATTAATCGTTGCGATACCTTGCAAATCAACGACTACGCCGCCCAATAATTGGACATGATTTAAGGTGACCTGCGCGCCACTGATGACCACTTGCCCAGAAATAGCACAATGTTCAAACGTGGCTTTTGCACCAGCCATGGCTTCTATCGCCGCGCCTTGTGTATGAATCATTTCAATGCCCGAAACGGAAAAATTTGCCAGACCTGGTTCGCATCGCACTAACGGAATATCTGCCGCCAATCCGGTATTACTTACTCGCACCCCAGGACCAGCCGCACGAATCGTCACACCAGCATGCGCAACACCAAATCGCCACGGCCCAGGATAATCACCTGGCTCTAATAATAAGGTTCGCTGTTGTTGTGCGGCACTGGCAAGGACCACGGCAAAGGTTGCAGGCGACACCCGCTGGCCAACCGTACTTTGCGCACTTAACCACCAACCTGCGGCGGCCATACAGGCCACAACGCTACAAGCTACTAATACGACGAAACTACGGCGCGTGGAAGACGCTTTAACCCGTACCGTCGGATGAATCAGCGCATGTTCTGATGATGACTCCCGACGTGAATTCGTGCTGGCGACGCCAACATTTTGAGTACTTTTTTGCGCGCCATTTTGATTTTCATTTTGCACCGTCTTTAAAGGTGCTGATGACGAAGTAGATGACGATGATGCGGACACCAAATGCGCCGCTGATCCCATTGCTTTACTCAGCGCCGCTTCTTGGATTTTAATCATTCCCGGCGCAAGTAATTTAATAGCACCTAATACTTCATCCCAAGTATTGTAACGGCGCTTTCTGCTCTTTTCCAACATCCGACTCATTAATTTAATCAATCCATCACCAGCGCCAACCTGACGCAATGGTTCTAAATCTGCACTCTCCGTCACCTGTTTATACATGATAATAGTGGAGCTTTTTCCGTGGTGCATGGTTTGCCCCAACAGCGCGTGATAAATAGACGCCGCCAAGCTATAGATATCAGCCCGTTGATCGAGATCAATTTCGCCGGAGGCTTGTTCTGGTGGCATATAATGGGGTGTCCCTAATGCCATGCCGGCACCAGTTAACATACCTTTACTTTCTTCTTCGTCTGGCTCACCGCCTTGCACGATAACTTTAGCTAAACCAAAATCGCAAATCTTGGCGCAAAATGGTTCTGGCACATTGGGGCGAGGCGGGGCCAACATTAAATTTGCCGGTTTCACATCACGATGCAAAACCCCGTGATCCCAAGCATATTTGAGCGCAATTGCTACCTGCCATAACAGAAGAATGGCTTGGTCTTCGGGAACCTTACCACGTTCGGTCATGCGTTGTTTTAAGCTCGGACCTTTAACTAGTTCCATCACTAAATAACGCTGACCCTCGACTTCTCCGGCAGCTAATGACTGAGTAATATGTGGATGTTTCAAACGCATCGAAGCCCGTGCTTCACGTTGAAAGCGACGCGCATTCTCGGCATTACGTGCTAATTTAGAGGATAATAATTTAACTGCGGCTTCATCGCCCTTGTCATTAACCGCACGGAAAACATCACCCATTCCGCCGCTGCCAATGCGTCCTTGCAGGACATATCCCTCGACTTGCAACGCACGAATAGAAGTTGAACTGACATATTTACGCAGGTCCCGTGCTTGAACGTCGGTAACGCAGCCCATTTCCAATAAGAGGAACCACAGACCACGCTCGACCCCACGATCTGCTAATGCCTGCTGCTCCTTCTTGGCTTTGTCGACCTGCTCCATGGTCAACATACGGTTATCGAGCGCCAATTGCACCAGTCGGTGATCTTCCATGACCGAAGATTGTACCACGTAGTTTGACCAACGCGCAACGTGGAGTCTGAGCTACGACCGAGGATGAAACTTCCGGTGCACTTCAACCAAGCGTTTCGCGTCTACATGCGTATAGCGTTGCGTGGTGGTCAGGTTGGCATGACCAAGCAGTTCCTGCACAGAACGCAGATCAGCGCCGCCTTCTAATAAGTGGGTCGCAAAACTGTGGCGTAGTAAATGAGTGTAGACCGGTTTGTTCAGACCGGCGCGCAAGCCCGCGTCATGGACTATTTTCCACAGAGCTTGGCGCGACAGCGGTTTGCCGCGCTGAGATAACAGCAAACGTGATTGCCGCTGACTAGGATCTAAGGTTGGACGCAAATCGCTGAGGTACCGCCGCAAGGCAGAACGTGCGCGCTCACCCAGTGGCACCATGCGCTCTTTGTTACCTTTACCATGCAGCTTCACTAAAGAGGCATGTTCACGCAGATCATCGACACCCATGCTAGCAACTTCACTTGCACGTCCACCGCAGGCGTACAGCAATTCCATCGCTAAACGATCGCGCAATCGCATGGGGCCATCATCGACCGCGTGCAACAAGCGTTCGACCTCATCGACCGACAGCACTTCTGGCAAAGCATTCCATAATTTTGGCATCTGCGCTAATTGAACGCGATCTTTACTAAGATGTTTTTCCACCACCAAATAGCGCGCATACATGCGAAACGCGACCAACAGTCGCACCAATGACGACGCGGCTAATTCACGCTCATCACGTAACCAACCTAATAATTGTCCCACTTCATCCGGACCACAGGTCGCCAAATCAAGTCCAAGCGCTTCTAAACCCGTATAAATTAGCGTCAAATCCCGTTTGTAAGCAGCAATCGTGTTCGTCGATAACGACAATTCGAGGCGACAATATCCGAGAAATGCCAGGCGAACGTCGAGCATGGCGGAGTTATGGAGGCCAGTGGGCGGGCGGGAAGGTGAAAATCCTGTTCGCAATTGGGGCGTCCGTAAGTCCGGAAGTCCGGAAGTCCGGAAGTCCTGCGTGATCAAGGCTGATTAATTCAAGGGACAATTATTGAGCGACTGCAACAGGAGTCCGGAGGTCCGGAAGTCCGGAAGTCCTGCGTGATCTCGGTTAATTATTTCTAGGGGCAATGGTTGAACGGATGCAAAAAGGCTGGAGCCACGAGCTTGTGAATATTGGCCCCAGCATTTCTGCAGCTGTCATAATAGTGCCCCTCATATAACCGTCGCTGATCGCGCAAGACTTCCGGACTTCCGGACCTCCGGACCTCCGGACTCTCGGGCTTCCCAAGTCACTTTTCCATTTCTGACTTTGTAATTTCACACTCGTCCTACCCTACCGCCCATGCGCCGATCCGACATTTCCAAACGCCCTGCTGTTGACCGTCCAAATTCAGGACGCCCCGATAAAACGAAACGACGCCCAGCAAGATCAGGTGAATCCACTGATAAACGTGGAGATGCCGCACCGAAACGTGGCAATCCCAGCGACAAAAAACGTGGCGACTTTGCTCCCCAACGCGGCAAACCTGCCGCTGATGCGCGGGACAATTTTGCTCCCAAGCGCGGTAAACCGCCAGGCAAACGTGGCGCCTTTGTACCAAAGTTTGGTAAACACGTCGCCGAATCGCGGGATGAATCTGGACCCAAGCGTGGCAAGCCTGCGTACGACAAGCGTGACGACTTTGGACCCAAACGCGGCAAACCAACCGGCGACAAACGTAGCGAATATGCACCCAAACGTGGCAAGCCCACAAACGATCATCGCCGATCAGTCCCAGGCTCAGAACCACGGCGCGGTCACAAAACCATTGATCCAGCCAAGGCCAAAGGCGCCGTTTGGACACCTGGCCCAAATGCGCGCTTAATTAATGTCGAAGCGGGCATGGACCTGGGACATTTTTTAGTCAACTCCACGAAAAAATCATTGTCTGTGCGCGCTGCACGACGACATCTCGCAAATGGATGCTGTCGTATTAATGGCCAAGTCGAAACATACGGCAGTCGCATTTTGCAACGCGGCGAAATTGTCGAATTCTTTTTACCAGAAGATCGCGAACATCACTTTGATAAAAGGCGCATCTTACTGAGTGATGTCGGGGTTTTAGCCTACGATAAACCTGCATTTTTACCGGTGACTCCTACTGATGCGGTCAAAAGTTGGAGCTTAGTCGACATTCTCACCGCTGAACTCGGTGATATATTCCCTGTCCATCGCTTGGATGCCGATACATCCGGCATTGTGTTGTTCGCTCGCTCACAAGAAATTGCCACGAAATTAGAATCCTTATTCAAAAATCACGCCGTTGAGAAAACCTATCACGCCATCGTCCGTGGGCATCCGCGTGAACAAGGCGAACACCGCAGTTACTTGGTCAAATCCAAGAGCCAACCCGGCTTCGAAACGTGGAAAAGCGGTCGTGGTCCCGATGCCCGTGAAGCGATCACTACCTGGGAAGTCGAAGAACGCCTCGGCACCTATGGCAGCCTCGTACGCATCCACCCGAAGACTGGCCGTCATCACCAAATCCGCATTCACTTCAGTGAAATGGATTTCCCACTCTACGGCGACCGTCTTTATGGCGACCGCCGCGATCCGATCCATGTTACCCGCCAGCTATTACACGCCTCCCGCATTCACTTGCCCCACCCACTCGGTGGACCATCAATTGATATCAAGTGCCTGTTGCCGTTAGAGTTTCAAATCGTTGCGGAACAGTTAAGGAAAATTTGAGCGGACGGCTTCCGACGACATCGGACGACTTCCGATTTCGTCCGATGTCCGATGTCCGATGTCCGATGTCCTGCGTGATCGCACATCGTGTCCCCACGAGGGTGTTTCGGGCGACTGCAGAAATGCTGGGGCCAATACTGACTTAGATTTTTTAGCCAAACGAGTTATTTATCGCCTAATCATGGTCGATGAAGTCAGACATCGGACATCGGACGTCGGACGTCGAATGTCCGATTGATTCGGGAACGATTTGACCCTTGGCAATTCGCTACCGCACCTAACCTCCGCCACTCCCAAACCGCACCCCTTCCCGCGAGAAAAAGGATCGTTTCCATGTACATCGAAGACGTCAAAGCCCGCCAGATTATCGACAGCCGTGGTAATCCCACCGTTGAAGTCGATGTGTTACTCGACGACGGCAC
>CANETI010000075.1 GCA_947440715.1 Planctomycetota bacterium
AAAATACCGGTGAGCATTTTAATGGTAGTACTTTTACCGGCGCCATTAGGGCCAATATAACCAATAATTTGCCCACGTGGAATGGTGAGCGTGACGTCTTCAACCGCGACTTTATTGCGATAACGACGCGAGAAAATATCTTTTAAGCTTCCCGTCAAACCGGGACGACGGTCAAAGGTGCGAAAGGTTTTACCCAACGACGTAGCGACAATTGCGGCATCGACAACTTGTTGAGATGTGGCCGCCGATATTGGCGGATTCGCTGCGGCTAGGAGGGTAGTGGACACGGGCGCTATGGTGGGCTGCTCTGGCAGAAGGCAAATGCGCGCGGTAACGCAACAGCCCTGTTCAATTGAAGCAGAGAAGCAAGCCAGACTTTTGCCCCACACTGCTGCGGAAAATCCGGGCTGGACTCTGTGTAACTTTTCGATGCGCTACTTGAGACGGCCGAGAAAATAGGTTACGCTTTTCTTAAGGTATAGCAGATGTCCCAGCCCCTGCTCGCACTTGATCACGATTGGCATCGGCAGCGCGCGCAATTGCGCACCGGTCGCCTGCGTCCACCTCCGCTGGTGGCGTCTGGGGTTGATGTCGCTGTTGGTCTTGATGGACGTACGGTGACCTTGGGTGGACTCGCGGTAATTTTCGGAGTGTTTCCGGCAAGTCTTGATGAGTTTGTTGATTTAGCGCGGTCGCGTTTGCATTTAGGAAATGGACAGGCACGTGAACTTGATGCGGTGCTCAACACCCGCATCATGGCGATGTGGGCGTGGTTGCCGACCATGAAACGCGATTGTTATTTAGAGTTAGACCGTGCGACGGGTGACGAACATGTGTGGCTGATGGGCCCAGGTGCAGATGATAGCGATGAAATAGATTTAGATGATGATAATGATGAATTAGATAAAGCCTTTCTTGACGCGTTAGTGTTGAATGGTCCTGGGCATTGGGGTGGTGAAAACGGATTAGCGCGCCTTATTGAACGATTTGGTCATCAACCGTTATTGGTCGCCGCTCAAGTTGCCGAGGTGTTGGATCATCATCCGCAATACCCCGAACGCGCCTTGGAACTATTAACCCAGCGCTGGCCGGCATTAGCTACGGGTGAGGAATCCGCGTGGGTGCCGTTAGCCGAAAGTGAACATCCCTGGGTTGCGGTGCAATTAGGCCGACTTGCTTTGCGTTTAGGCCATGTGCGCGCAGCGCGTTTGTTATTACGCCAAGGTGGGCAAACCGAAGTTGCACCAGTTGCGCATTTTGATTTAGGACAGGCGTGTGAAGTATTAGGCGACTTGACCACCGCCGAAGCGGCCTTCGCACGTTACGCCTCAGCCCGTGCTTCGGATCCCGATGCTTGGCGGCGTTTACTATTTTGCCGCATTCGTTTAGGTCATTTTACCATCGCGGAAGAAACCTTAAAGCGTTATTATAGCGTTGGTGGAAAAGAACGCGATATTATTGAGCGTTTCCTCTCTATACTTATTCGCTCTAATTTGCGTGGGCAAGAACGCGCTCGCTTAGTTGGTTGGTTATGCGCACGTTTAGCGGAATCAATTCCTCGGCGCTTATCGATCGAACAAATTATAGAAAATGCCATCGAACGACGCGATCAGGGGCATCAACAAGTCGAGGCGCTCCATTTAATGGCATTGTTAGATCAATTACGTATGGAACTGCGCGAACGATTACCTTCCAGCATTACCGGTATGCAAATTGATGACATGGTGCGCGTTATTTCCCTGACCTTGCCGCTCATTGCCAGCAATACGATTGCGCCGATTGCACATGAAGATGATCCACAAGACGCAGCCACTCATCAAGTTGGGAATGCGCTAGCGTTGTGGGCGACCTTACATTTAGGTGATGATTTTGGCTTGGGTACCATTAGTGATGCCCTAGCGGTAAAAGAATTAGCGCGCTACGCAGTGAGCATTCGTCACGACCGCATATGAACCATTGGTGATCTGACACGTTTAATGGTGCTTATTCAGCAAGCGCGCGTTGGAGTCGTATGGAGCAATCACCAAATGAAAAATCAACTGGCGTGAAAGATCGTTTTTTTCTATTCGCGATCATCGTCTATGTGCTTGTCGCCGTGGCATTTTTAGCCAACTGGTACGGAGGGACTCGGGTTCATCACCGCGTGCACGTCCACGCACCGTAGTGAGTGCAGAATGAAGTGGTTTGCCAAGTTTTTTTTGTCGGATCTGGAGTTCATCGCCGCTTGTTGTGCCCACTATTCATCGCGATTTGAGATGGTAAATCATCGTCATGACGCATATCCCCGCATTATTGGCAATGCTGGATGATCCGGACCCCACGGTTCAGGAAGCGTTGTTAAATCGATTATCCACGGATGCTGAATTACTGAATCAAGCGTGGGTTTGCGCGCATGAACAACAACATTATCCTACGGCGTTGACTGAATTAGTCCTGCGTTGTGATGCGGAAGCGTTGGTTGATGCCTTTGCCGAAGTTGATGATTTGGAATCCGGGGTGTGGTTGTTGCCGCGAGTAGATATTCCACGTCGGGATTATCGTACCTTGGGTATGCGCGCACTTGATCAATTAGCTGAACGTGCCCATGCGGCGACCGATGCCTGGGGTGTGGCGCGGTTCTTGTGTGATGATTGTGGTTTCAGCGGTGCAGTGCATGATTATGACCACCCACATAATAGTATTATGACCATGGTGTTGGAGCGCCGTGTTGGCTTACCGATTTCATTGACGGCGTTGTGGGTGCTTATCTGCCGTCGCCTAGCGCTTGAATGTGATCCTATTGCGTTGCCCGGTCATGTCGTTGGTCGTTGGCGCGGTGGGTATATCGATTTATTTGATCATGGCCGCAAAGTAGAACGAGAAGAATTAGATCAGCGCGTCCAAGCGGTCGGTGAAGTCAGCGCCGCACCGTATTTAGCCCCAGCCAGTGATCGGGCATTATTGCGACGTATGGCGCGCAATTTAGTCCACGCTTATGTGAAGCGAGAAGATCGACTACGCGCGACCATCGCGCATGGATTAGCGACTGCTTAATACGCCCGATGTCCGCTGTCGAAGACCAAAGCGTATTAAAATTACTGAATTCATTCGAAGTAAAATGGTCCCATTTTTTTTCTTCAGTCCGGCCGTGGTGAAATATTATTCCGAAAGAACGGCATCCCCAGCGCGAATTTCCCCATCATCTGCCACGGTTCCGGCAATCGCGATGCAAATTGACATCGCGGATTTAACTTGGGTGGCGCTGACAACCCCAATTTTTTCTTCGCCACGCTTAATAATAAAGCGCTGCCCAATTTTAACCTGCTGATCTTCACCCGCGCCGATCATCACTAAAATCGTTTTAGCTTCGCCTACACGGCTGGCAGTTAATACGGTGGTGACGACGGGGATGACGAGTTGTTCCGATACTTTTTCTTTTTCAGGAATATTTGCCGTAATTGCTGGTAGCGGTTTTGTTGGTGGTAATGTTTCGCCATCTAAAATAGCAGTAACTTGTTGTGCGCTGACGGCGGGTTGCGTGGGACGAGTGGGTAGGGGTGAAGAGGCTGATCCCGCGAGTGCCATATGAACGATTAAAGTCGCATCCTGTAGCGAGACGGTCCCGCTAGACAGTCCATCTGCTAAGGTGCGTAATTGCTGGGCGATTAATGACTGGCCACGTTGTTCCGCTTCACGCGCACGCTCACGAATGACGCTTGCTGCGATGCCATTGGCAGGAGATTCCGCAGCTATAAGTGATGTCGCGAAGATGATGCCAAGGAGAACCGAAATACGTATGATCATAGTGAAGGACATACCGTGGTAGAGGAGAAGGGAAAGCGACTGAATATTGTAGTTCGGCTTAAAGTGAGGAGGATTTATTAAGCCAATGTCGACAAACAATCGTGAATAGTAGCCGTTAAATCGAGTTTGCGTTGCCATCCGGTCATGGCGCGTAAACGACCAACATCAGGTACGCGTCGTTGCATATCTTCAAAGCCGCCACCGGGAAAGGCTTGCTGATAGGAAATGAGCGAGACAGCAGAGCGACTGTTGGCAGCGCTAATAACTAACTTAGCTAAGGCGCCAATGCTGATTTCTTCATCTGATCCAATGTTAATCACTTTGCCGCAGGCGGTTGGACAAGCGAGCAGTGCGAGTATGGCAGCCACCGCATCTTGGACATGCAAAAAACACCGAGACTGCGTGCCATCGCCATGGACTTCCAAGGAACGATTGGCGCGGGCAGCTTCGCAAAAGCGCGGCAGTACCATACCATAAGCGCCGCTTTGTCTGGGCCCGGTGACATTAAAAAAACGCGCGATGGTTACCGGCAGGCCGCGTTCGCGGTGATAAGCGAGACCGAGAAATTCATCCATTAATTTAGAACAAGCATAACTCCAACGATGGAGCGAGGACGAGCCCAACATGCTGTCGTCGTCCTCCTTAAAGGGTACTTTATTGAGCTTGCCATAAATTTCGCTGGTTGAGGCAATAAGAATTGGCAAGCGACCATGCGCATGCGCTGCACGCAGCATGACTTCGGTACCACGTAAATTAGTTACGATGGATCCAACTTGTTTTTCCAATATCCGCCGCACGCCAACCGCAGCGGCCAAATGAATAATCACATCAACTTTTGCACAGGCATCATCGACCAACACTTCGTCGCACACCGAACCGTGCAACATGGTGAATTGTTTATGCTGCGCGTGGCCAGTGAGATTGCTCATAGAACCAGTGGAACAATCATCTAACACGGTCACTTGGTCGCCACGTGCTAATAACGCATCAACCAAATGACTACCAATAAAGCCTGCGCCGCCGGTCACTAAGTAATGCATGGTCGAAAGCGTACGAACCGTATTGCTCTTCCTATAGACTTTGCCGTACTAACCTCGGCGTGTGTTCGACAGCGTTGCTTATGGGAACAAAGTGAGCATCAAAAACGATCAGAGTGCCCCAGCTGCAAGGCGCCCGACGACGATGCGTGGCAGCGCCACGTGAGGAGGAGGCAACGCCGCAGATGGGGTGCTCTGATCGTTTTTGTTAGCGGGCTTTGACGAAGGTCCACACCTGATCATAGATCTTGGTTTCAGCGCCAACATCTTCTTGGAAATGCAGCGTTTTCATTTGCGCGGGACTGGGATAAATAGCCGAATTTTTTGCATCGTCTGTCGAAATCATTGGCATCGATGCTAGATTTGGCGTGGCGTAACGATTGAAGTTGGACAATTGCGCACCGATTTTTGCATCAAGAATATAATTGACGAAGGCGTGGCCACCTGCGGCATTTGGTGCCTTGGCGCAGATTAACATATTGTCGACCCACAGGATTCCGCCTTCTTTTGGTACCGTGAAGGCAAATTTATCATCCATAATATTGCGTACGGCATCGCCATTATAAACCACCGCGGCGACGGCTTCACCGGCTAGGACTTTATTCATGCCGCCAACTCCGCCATCAAAACCAAGACATTTGCTCGATCCTTTTGCTTTCGCTAACAATTCGCCACAAGCTTTGATTTCGTTCGCTTTACGCGAATTGGCGCTGTGTCCTAAATACATTAAAGCGATACCGGTCATGGTGCGCATTTCGTCCATCATGATAAATGGGCCTGGTTGTTTGGCCGCGTCAAAAACCATCGACCAACTGATATCGCCCTTCACTGAAGCGGTGGCGTACATCAACCCAACGGTACCCCATTGGTAGGGTAAGCTGTAACTATTGCCCGGATCGAATACTGGACTTTTAAATTGCGGCATGAGATTGGCGCTGTTGGGAATCACACTTAAATTGAGTTTTTGCACGAGGTTTAATTTAATCATGGTGGGGACAACGACGTCAGTGGCGATCACGATATCGTACTGACTGATTCCTCCGGCTTGTAATTTGGCGAGCATATCATCTTGCGATTCATAAACGTCGATGGTGACTTTAACCCCAGTGGTTGCTTCGTATTGTTTGGTAATTTCTGGATCAATATATTCACTGTAGGACAGCATCATGACGTTTTTTTCTGCGGCACTGATGATTAATGAACAGCTCATTAATAAGCTCGCTGCGTTTAGGCAGGTGAAAAAAGATGAGGGCAATGAATAGGGCAAAGAACGGCGCATGATGGTTACTCCGTAGGGCGAGGACGAGTGAGGTGGGTTACGCCTAACACAAGCGCAACCGTAGCAAAGAGGATAAGCGTGGATAAAGCGTGAATTTCAGGAGAAATACCGCGCCGAATTGACGCTTGAATAAGGAGCGGAAGGGTCGTGGATTGAGGTGAGGCCGTGAAAAAGCTGATGACAAAATCATCTAGTGAAAGCGTAAAGGCTAACATCGCACCTGCAACTATAGCGGTTGTAACTTGTGGTAACATAACGCGCATGATGACGCCCCAATGCGAGGCGTAGAGATCACGTGCCGCTTCTTCCTGGGCGGCACTGATATGTGACAAGCGTGCATGAACAACTAATGCCACGAAAGAAACTTGGAAGGTGACGTGACCAATAACCATCGTGAAAAAACCGGTATCAAATAGGCTCCATACCTGGCGTAAGGCGACCATGGCGGCCGCTAATATAATATCTGGTGTAATGACGGGCAACATCACCACCGCCATAACGGGGGCAGTTAATGGTTTGGGCCAGCGTCCGCGTAAGCCAAATGCTAACATCGTTCCCAAAATGGTAGAAATGAAGGTCGAGATCACGGCCAAGCCAATGGTATTACGAGTTGCGGCGAATAATGCCGTACTGTCGACGCGGTTGTCTTTTAAATCGACGAATAACCGTTCGTACCATTGCCAGGTGAACCCATGCCATTCACCTAATAAACGCGAATCGTTAACCGAACACACGGCGACGGCCAATAACGGTAGATAAAGAAAGCCTAAGGTCGCCCAGCCGAGCAGCGGTAAACTCCAATGCTGACGCCGGATCATAGCGCTTCCCGTCCACGACGTCCCATCAGCCATAAACCGATCAGAGTCATAATGATTAGCACCACGCAAATCGCGGCGCCGAATGGCCAATCACGGCTGGCACCAAATTGCTGCTGAATCAAATTGCCGAGCAGCATATATTTTGCTCCGCCTAACAGATCGCTTACGACGAACATGCCAATCGAGGGAATAAAAGTCAAAATGCTGGCGGAAATGAGCCCAGGTGAAATCTGTGGTAAAATAGCATGACGAAACGTGCGCCAACGAGAGGCATAATTATCGCGTGCGGCTTCGACCAGTGACCAGTCCAGGCGCTCAATGCTGGGGTATAACGGTAATACGGCGAATGGTAAAATCGCATTGACCATGCCAATGGTTACCGCGAACGCCGACGGAGCTAAACCGGTGCCATCATCAATCCATCCCAACCAGGCCGCAAATTTCGCGGGCGGCATTTGATTTGAGCATAATAATATCCACCCGTACGTACGGATGACTAAATTGGTGCAAAACGGAATGGTTACCAATGCCAATAAGAGATAACGCCAGCGGATTGGTTGGTTAGCGATAAAAAAAGCAACCGGTAACGCCAATAATAACGCCAAGATCGTGCATGTCCCCGCCAATAGCAAACTTCGTGCGATAATAATGAGGTAATCAGCCGACCAGCCAAAGATGCCCCAACCAGCCAGTCGGACAAAATTATCCCAACCAAAGGTCCATAACACCTGTCCATAATCACCGCGACTGGCGAAGGCCAAAGCCGCAACGATAAGTCCAGGAAGTACAAGGAAAACGAGCAGCCATAATAATGCGCCGCTGGCTAACAAGAGACTTTTGACGGTAGCAGCCCGCGTGGTGGTTAGGTGTCCTGCCTGAATGATGATCGGGTTTTCACTCGTGCTTTTTTTTCCAGCGCGAGATAAGGGTGCGTGACCATCAATCATCGAGCACCAGTAATGCCGTTGTTGGTAATTCCAAATAAATACGGTTGCCTACCCCGCACACGCTCGTGGTAGGAGCGCGAACGCGCAAGGTCAGATGGGCACATTCAACGTGTAAATCCACGTGATCGCCACGGAATATCGCATCGCGAATAATACCGCTGAAACCATTGTGCGAGGGAGCTTGCGAATGTACCAAAATCCGTTCTGGCCGAATCGCGAGCGTGCCAGTGTTCCAGGTCGGAGTTTTGTCTAGGTGTAAATGACCGCAGACAGTGTTGGCTTGATTTCCGTTTACTGAATTAACCGGAATAAGATTTGCCGCGCCAAGGAAATCCGCAACAAAACGCGATGTTGGATAGTCATATATTTCACGTGGGCTACCTTGCTGGACGATGCGGCCATGATTCATCACCATTACGACATCGCTGACCGACAAGGCCTCGTCTTGGTCATGCGTAACGAGCAAAAAAGTCGTACCTAATTGGCGTTGCAGGCGGCGTAATTCGACTTGGACATCGTAGCGTAATTTCGCATCTAAGGCAGATAGCGGTTCGTCGAGCAACAGCACTTCCGGTTCGTTTACTAAAGCCCGTGCCACAGCCACCCGTTGTCGTTGTCCACCAGAAAGCTGATCGGGCCGACGTTCAGCAAGCTCGCCAATATGCAACATTTCCATGACGCGGTTACTACGTGTGGTTATGTCGGCTTCTGGCATTCGGCGTGAACGTAATCCGAAAGCGACATTTTCCCACACTGATAAATGTGGGAATAAAGCATATTGTTGAAACACGGTATTCACCGGACGCCGATGTGCGGGCACGGTGGTGACATCTTGGCCACTCACATGAACGGTTCCGGTGTCGGCTATTTCCAATCCCGCAATAATTCGCAGTAATGTGGTTTTTCCGCAACCAGAAGGTCCTAATAGCGTGGCGAATATTCCACGTGGCAGGGTGAGGGAAACCTGACGTAAAACTTCGGTGGTCGCAAAGCGTTTGGAGATCGCGTGCACGCTCACGCTGGTCCCATCAGACTTGGTCATAGGCTTGGCGTTTTCTCATGCTCTCGCAGCGATGCTAGAGCTGAGTTAGCTGTACCGCTCAACACTATGCGCTAAGTTCTTTCGCATCTTACTTGCGTCGATAACGGGCTTTTTTTTGCGGTTTGCGTGGGCTTGACCCAGCTTTTCCGTGGACTGGTTCACCAGCCTCTAAGGCTTTTATCTGGTCTCGTAGCCGAGCAGCATCTTCGAAACGAAGATTTTCTGCTGCTTCAATCATGCGGGCGGTCAGTTCGGGAATATCGTCGGGGGTCATGGCAGTGCCACCAACGATATAGCCGCCTCCAGCTTCGGCAGCGCGACGCGCGGCCATTTGTTCAGAGAACGCCCCCGAATCGCCCTGTTTTACTGCCGTGCGCGGAATAATGCCGTGTTGCTCATTATAGGCGACCTGATGCGCGCGACGGCGATCGGTTTCACTGATGGCGGCTGCCATCGCTGGGCTGGTGTTGTCGGCGTATAAAATAACGCCGCCATCAATGTGGCGCGCGGCGCGGCCGATGGTTTGAATGAGAGAACCAACACTGCGTAAAAAACCTTGCTTATCGGCGTCGAAAATCACCACTAAGGACACTTCGGGTAAATCTAATCCTTCGCGTAATAAATTGACACCGACTAAACATTCGGTTTCCCC
>CANETI010000076.1 GCA_947440715.1 Planctomycetota bacterium
ATACGTACACCGATGCGCATCGCGTGCCGATGGTGATTTCCTGGGCGAACGGCCTACAACAACCTGGCCGTCGGGTTAAGGACTACATTAGTTTCGTCGATTTAGCGCCAACTTTTTTGGCCTTACAACAAGTGAGCGCCGGAAATATGGCTCCCATAACGGGGCGTGGTTTTGTGGATTTATTGCTGAATAAACCAGAAATGGTACGCGATTATGCCTTGATTGGGCGAGAACGAAATGACTGGGGTCGTCCTGAATTGCAGAGCTATCCCGCCCGCGGCATGGTGACCGATGGGCATTTATTGGTGCTCAATTATAAATCGGATCGTTGGCCCTGTGGTAATCCAGAAGCCGGTTATCCAGATACCGATGACAGCCCAACCAAACAATTGCTTGCCGATGGCCGGGACAACCCTGCGTTAAAGGAATTTTGGCAACACTGTTTTGGTATGCGTCCGGAAGAACAGTTTTTTAATTTAACGACCGATCCAGATAACGTGAAAAATCTAGCGACAGATCCGTCCTCGATGGCGAAAAAGGAAGCGATCAAAGCCAAGTTAACTTCGATTCTTACCCAACAACAAGATCCGCGTGCGAGTGGAAACGGAGATGTCTTTGACGCCTACGTGCCGACTAAGACGGACTGGATTGGGAAATTTGAGAAACTTAAAGCAAAGTAATGACGTTTGGTTAAAGAACCGCATCCCTGTTCTGTAAGCCACGGAGTTACCGGCATGAAATCGAAACTTCTCATCGCGTTTTCGTTGTGTCTTAGTGTCGTCTTCGCTGCGGATCAACGACCGCCAAATATCATTCTCATATTTGCGGATGATTTAGGTTGGAAGGATGTTGGTTATCAGGGCAGTGATTTTATGGAGACGCCCAATTTAGATACGATGGCCAAGCAAGGTATGTCGTTTAGTAATGCTTACGCGGCAGCAGGTAATTGTGCGCCTAGTCGTGCTTGTTTGCTGTCGGGAAATTACACCCCCCGTCATCATGTTTTTGCCGTGGGTTCAACTGACCGTGGCGCGAAAACACAGCAACGATTAGTGCCGATTCCGAATAAAGGCGGCTTGGCAGTCGCGAATATCACCGTGGCAGATGCGCTCAAAGCGGCTGGTTATGCGACGGGTCATTTTGGAAAGTGGCATTTACAGGATAAAAAGGATGGCGCTCTACCATCTGAGCAGGGCTTTGATGTTAGCTATGATTCATTTGGTGATGGCGAAGCAAAACAAGGATCAGAAGGCAATAAAACAGGTCCTCCAACCGATCCCAAAGGCGTCTTCACGTTAACCAATAAAGCCTGTGAATTTATTACCGCCAACAAAGATAAACCGTTTTTTGTTTATCTCGCGCATCATGCGATTCACAGTCCTTTACAAGGTCAGCCTGCGACGCTTGCACATTTTAAGGGTAAGCCTGCGGGCGAACAACATAAGGATGCGATGTATGCGGCGTGCACCTTTGATCTTGATGCGAGTGTCGGTAAATTATTCAAACATTTAGCAGATAGTGGTTTGGACGAGAACACCTTGGTGGTTTTCACGAGTGATAATGGTGCCGTCCAAAGTTCATCACAAGAACCACTGCGTGGTAGTAAGGGTGGTTATTATGAAGGCGGCATTCGTGAACCGTTCATCGTGCGTTGGCCAGGTAAAATTAAAGCTGGGATGACGAGTGATGTGCCGGTCATTAATATCGATCTGTTCCCGACCTTCTTAGCCGCCGCAGGTGCTCCAATACCGGTAGAGAAAACGTTGGATGGCGAGAGCTTATTATCGTTATTGCAGGGGAAAGGTGAGTTGAAACGTCAGGGGATATTTTGGCACTTTCCCGGATATTTAGACAATCCCGTTAACCGTGGTCGCGAACTCGATGTTAAAACGGGTTTCCGTAGCCGGCCAGTGAGCGTCATTCGAAAAGGAGATTTTAAACTACATCTTTTTATGGAAGAGTGGGTGTTGGATGGTGGTCAAGCTGCGTTAGAAAAAAATAATGCGATTGAATTATACGACCTTAAAAATGACATCGGTGAACGTAAGAATATTGCCGCAACCAACACGGCCAAGCGCGATGAGCTGCTGGCAGATCTGCTAGCGTGGCATAAATCAATCAACGCGCCGATACCGTCAGAAAAGAATGTTAAATATGACCCGTCAGTACCGGTGAAAAAAGGCAAGGGGGACAAGGTTTCAGATGAAGATAAATAAACGTCTTATTGCGAAATGCGACTGACGCCGTCGCTGCGAATCCATTCAATAATCCCTGGAAATACGCTTTCGTGATAACCGTAATCGCCGTTTTTCAATTCGTCGATGGCGTCGTCCACTGACCATTTTTGTTCGGCGATGCGCCAAGCGGCGATGACTAAGCCAGTGCGATCAGCTCCGTGCCAACAATGAATGAGTATGGGTTTAGGTGCGGTCTTAATAATGTTCAAGGCTTGTTTAACTGCGACGGCATCGACATGGCCGGCATTCATTTTAATGCGATAGACTTGTAGGGGTAATCCTGCGGCTTCGTCGTCACTACGGTGATATTCTCGTAGCGACAACACGGAACGTATTCCTAATTGTTCATGCGTTTGTTTTAAATCTTTAGCCGATGGTTGAGATGAGCGATAAATATAGGGAGTGACGCAGTGCAGATTTTCAAGCTGCGTACCAATGACTGGTTGCGCCCAGGTTGGTGGTCGCACACGGGCATTGTTCGTGTCGCTACCACAACCACACAAGGTGAAAAAACAGATCGGTAATAAAAGAGAGCGCGTGGTGAGAGTCATGAGATGCTTAAGTACTTAGTTGCTTAAGTATTTTTGCAGGGAGATCGCAAGCACTGCCGCTGACCGTTACTTCACGCAAGCCATATGGCTGTCCTAAACGTGCGCGTGCAAACCAGCGACCTTCAATGCGTTGCGCAAAGCAGCCGAGCGGCAATGAGCAGCCGCCAGCGAGTCCGGCGAGCACGGTGCGTTCTATGGTGACAGCCGTGGCTGTTTCGCAGTGATGTAATTCGGATAATAATTGTGCGGTACGTTGGTCGTTAGCGCGGCAGTCAACGGCAACGGCACCTTGTGCTGGTGCCGGGGTGCAGACGTCCCAGGCATTTAACGGCGCGGCGTCTGCTTGGCGTAATAATCCTAATCGTTTGAGTCCGGCATACGCCATGAGAGTCGCAGCAACGTCGCCAGCGCGTACTTTTCGCAAACGTGTTTCCACATTACCGCGAATAGAGGTGAACTGTAAATCGGGGCGCAGGTGTTGGAGCTGTGCTTGGCGTCGTAAGCTGGAGGTACCGACTAACGCACCTTTTGGTAATGCGGCGATACTTGATGCGCCAACCAAAACATCGCGTGGATCTGCACGTTTTAATATTGCGGCGACATATAAACCGTCGGGTTCATCGGTCGGTAAGTCTTTCATGCTGTGTACGCCAATATCAGCGCGACCATCGACTAAAGCTTGCTGTACTTCTTTGACAAAAATACCCACATTACCCATTTTATATAATGGTGTGGCGTGGTCACCATCGCCGCTGGAACTAATAATGATTAATTCAATAGCGAGGCCTGGATGTAGATCGCGCAAACGAGCAGCCACGTGGCGCGCTTGCCATAACGCAAGATTGCTGCCTCTGGTGGCTAAACGAAGGGGGGCACGACAATTAGACACGAAACGAACACTCACTTAATAGCTCCCTGACGACGAATGATATAGTTGAATTCAAGTAAGGCGTCACCAATTAGTCTGATAGCGCGATTGGCTGTTTCGGGGTCCATGCTGCCATCTTCAGCCGTTGTCATGGCACGTAAATCAATGACCGGAATGCTGTAAAGACGTATTTGCGGAATGGTGATAAACTGTTGCCACATCGCCTCAGCAGCCGCGCGCGTGGCACCGGATTGGCCATTGGGACCGATCACGACGATCGGAATAATGCCCGCATCAATTAATTGATCGATTCGTTTTTTCCATAGGTTCGCGATTGCGCTGTCTGCATTTGGCCATGTCGCCATTTCTGCGGCACTCGTCCACCAAATAGCAAAATTAGTTTGCGTTGGATCTAATGGTGCGCCTCGTCCTTTGGTCATGGTATCTAGCCACGCATCGGTGAAGATCGCATTTATAATGGAACCATCGGGATTTTGATTGCCGTAAGTATTTTTTAGAATGGCTGATAAGTCAGAGCGCACTTGGATATGGGCAGACCAGGGACCTGCGATGACCATACGGACACGGTCGAGTTCCAGAAAACGTTTGTCACTGGAGCGCTTACGATTTTTGGCGATAATTTTGACTAAGCGCGGAATATTACCCAGGCGATTTAAATCTGGAAGCAAGGCAGTTGGGCGAAGGCCTAAATCAGATTCAGTTGGCGCCCGACCATGTACTAAAACCAATTTACCAATAATAAAACCACCGTCCTCCGGTATTCCTTCGGCACTTGGATGGTCTTCAATGCCAAGAGTAATGACGTTCATTGCATCAAAACCAGCATCGACCGGTAACGGAATAACGACCGAAGTCCAAATTTTGTCGGTAAATTGTACCGGCGGCAGTGTGATGGTTTTTCCTTTGGCGTCAGTCAAAGATAACACCACGGATTTACGATCGATTCTTAGTGGATGCAGCAAGAGTGCGAGGCCGCCTTGGTCTAACGAGGTTTTCTTCAAATCGAAAAACATCGCATGGTGTTTAAGGGTCAAAGCGCGACTGGAGCGATAAATCGCGTCAATTCCACCGGGCCAATTTTCAGGAATAAATTCATTACCATCGAATGGTAATGCGTAAGGTTTCTTATCGCGATTTGTGACGATAAAAGGCGCGTTCCACACTTGTGCCTGTCCGTCAGCCAACATTGGTTTACTTGGTGGAGTGGGTGCAACTGGAGTCGGTAGAGTCGGTGTTGGTGCGACAGGTACCGGTGTTGGTGCAACAGGTACAGGTATTGGTGTAGGCACCGGTAACGGTGGTGGCGCTACTGGTTCAGGATTAGGCGCTGGTACGGGTATTTGCGTCGGCGTCGGTTCTATTTTCGTGGGTATTGGCGGTTTAATTGACGCCATGGTGCGACTAGCGAGCAATCGATTTCTTAAATCATTTTCACGATCACGTACGGCGCGGAAGGTGATGTCATCTGGTAGCGCGATGCCATTCGCAAGCGCAGCGGCATCATCTAGGCGGCGTTCAGCCAAAGCTTCTTCTGCCGTATCTAATTGTTGGTTGCGTTTACGGATGAGTTCCTGGGCAATACCTTGTCGAACCAGATTGGGACAGTCTATATCTTGCGTAACTTGCACCCAGGCTGCGATTGGATCAACGGCATAATCAAAGCGAGTTTTAAGTGGCTTAGGCGGTTCTGGCGGTGGAAGCTGTGCCGGTGTTGTAAGGGCTGAATCGTTTGCAGGCGTGGTTTTTTTTGAACTTAAACTGGCCACCGTTATGGCGATTCCTAATAAAATAGCGACGGTCGCGCCAGCGGCGATTAACATGGCTGTGCGGCCAGGACGCACCCCTGGGGCGACTCGATCGGTGACTGTCCGTTTCGGTTCAACTGGTAAAGGCGCGCGTTGTCCCGGTGGCGGCAATTTTGGCGCTTCATAAAAGCCATCAGAAACTAATTTACGACGATGCGTCGTGACATTGGCGGCCGTGGTAAATGAATATAATTGCAGCGTTGGGGTTTTAGGATTGGTAACTTGATAGGTCGTTACCTCTAAACCTTTGAGCGCGCGCATGCGATTAATGCGCACGACGGCTTCACCTGGTAAGGTGTCGACACACATTTCACAAACGAGACTGCCATCGACGCGAACGGCTAGACCTGCGTTTAAATCGTCAGTGGCAATGGTGGCACCGCAGCGGGTGCAGGTACTGAGGGTTACCTCGTTCATGCCCTAGAGCGTGCGCATGTGGAAGCCTCCGTCCACGTTCAGCACCTCCCCGGTCGAGAATGGTAGATCACCGCGTGCCACAGCGGCGATGGCCCGACCAATGTCCGATGGTTGGCCCCAGCGTTTTATCGGGGTTAAACCGCCGGCAATCAACGCATCGTACTTGGCTTTGACTGGTCCGGTCATGTCAGTGGCAATGATGCCTGGACGGATTTCGTACACGCGAATGCCCAATTCGGCTAAACGAGCGGCGTACAATTGCGTCGTCATGGCTAAACCGGCCTTGGCAATGCAATAATCACCGCGATTGGTGCTGGCGGCGTAGGCGCTAATGGAACTGACGATGACGATTTGGCCGCGCGTGCCGCTGTCGTCTGGGCTCTGCTCGATCATGCGTTTGGATACGGCTTGGGTTAGAAAAAATGGTCCTTTGAGATTCACAGCGATTAATCGATCAAAGTGATCTTCTTGCTGGTCCAAAATATCAGCGCGCACAATAGACGTAATGCCGGCATTGTTGACCAGCAAGTCAACGCGACCGCCCCAGGCGAATGCCTGTTCCACTAAGCGCGCCCGGTCCGCAGCAACACCAATATCGCCTTGCACGGCAATCGCATCTCCACCAGCATCTTTCACCATTTTTACACATTCTTCTGCCGCCGTCATATTGCCGGCATAATTAACCACCACTCGCCAGCCGAGTTGGCCTAATGACAAACAAATGCCGCGACCAATTCCACGCGAACCACCAGTGACGAGTGCGACTGACTTGGTTACTGACGTGGATGCCGACTTAGATTCTGTCATAGCGAAACTCCTTGGAGTGATCACTCACCGTAACCGCGACCGACCTGCGTCAAGGCGGTGGAAAACGCTCAGATCGTTATCCAGACAGGTGCGGGATCGTAGTTAATGACTTGTAGGATTAAGCCTTCAGCCGGGGCAATATTACCAATGCGATTCGCGTTACGTCCAGCCGCCATGGCAGCAATAAATTCATCGACACTCGCGCGACCTTGTGCAACAAACAGCATGGCGCCAACGATTCCACGCACTTGTTTATAAAGAAATCCTTCGCCAGTGATGGTGAAGGTGTGAATTTCTTCGCCGATGCGCTGTTCGCTGTGCCACGATGTACTTAATACGCGTCGATGCGGATCGTCTTCATCTGAGTCATCGCGTCGCAAACAGGCGAATCCAGACAAATCACGATCCCCAGGCAACATCGCGGCCAGCGTCGGTAAATGTTGGGGGTGGTCGATACGCCGCAGCCACCAACAACGCCTGTCCAATACTGGTCGCATATTGCGGCGACAAACGCGATAGACATAGGTTTTTGATCGCGCTGCGGTTTTTGCATTCCACGTGTCCGGCATTTCTGCCACGCGTCGCACCGCGACGTCCATGGGTAAATAGCTGGTTAATGCCATGCCCAGCGTGGCTGGTTCCCATACACGATTAAGCGCAACGTCGCCAACTAAACCGTACGCACTCACACCAGCATCTAAGCGACTGGCGAGTCGGACCTTGGTTGGTGCACCTTCGAGCTGCGTGACGGCAGCGGTCAGGACACTTTGTAACGTGCGAATATCGCCACGTTGTTCCTGCGTGCCAGCAAATGCACTGCCGTCATATTCAAATTCGATGGCGTATCGTGGCACGAGGCAAATCGATGCGTGGATTAACCCTCCGCTTCGTCCCCGTCTTCCCAGGTGGCGGTTTCTTGATCGATGGATTCATCATCGAAACCTTCGTCCTCAGCGCCTTCTAAGACTTCGTCGAGCACGGCATCGCGAGCGAAACGACGGTCACGTCGTCCGGTGTGACCGTGGCGACCACCACCGGTTTTGCCGCGGAAGCTGAATATATCACGGCGATCGGGTGAATCGACGGTACCACCGATGGGTGAACCCAGCGATTTACGCGCGGACAACCAGACTTCGTTTATTTCAGCTAACTCTGGCAGATCACCAAAAGCCAATTGATTGACGCGCCATACCAAATCAAAGAAGGGGGCTGAAACATAACGCCGCACGCGTTTATTCTGATGGGCAAAGAACAATAAATATAATTGACCACGTAATATTTCGACCGCGCTGTTCACTAAGCGTTTGGGTAAATCCATACGATTGCCAACGCTGCGGACTTCTTGCGTTACGCGAGCGGCAACTTTATGGAATTGATCACGTGAAACGTCGACGCTATCGAGCAAGGGAATAAATAATCCCGTGGTGATAACTTCTAAGGGGAAATAACATTCTGCTTCGGCGGCTTTATCAATGGCGGTGAAATAATCGATGACTTGTTCAATACCAGCTTCGCCTAAAGCGACGGTCCAATCCGGATATAAGACGCCCATAAAACCAAAGTCGACCAGCATTTTCAAACCAGCCGTACGGTTGGCTTGCGTGATAATGCGGAAAATTTCTTCGGTAACGCGGAAGCGACTCGCTTTTAGGATTTCTCCCTGCAATTCACGTAGCGCACGTTCGGTATCAGGATCAAAGGTAAAATTAAAACGCGCAGCAAATTTAATCGCGCGCAACATACGCACGGGATCTTCACGGAAGCGCACTTGTGGATCACCAACGCAGCGAATTATTTTTGCGGCAATGTCACGAACGCCACCGGTGTAATCAATTAACGAAAAATCGCGGATGTCATAGTACAGCGCATTGATGGTAAAATCGCGTCGATAAGCGTCGGTTTCTAAGTCGCCCCATTGATTATCGTCTTCAATATAAAGCTCACCGTTATTGTCGCCGTTCGGCTCAACCGCCGCGCGCAGGGTGGCGCATTCAACATTTTTTTGACCAAAGAACACGTGCACGATGCGGAAGCGACGTCCGACTTCGCGACTATTGCGAAAGAGGCGACGTAAATCGCGCGGACGAGCATCGGTAGCGACATCAAAGTCTTTGGGCGTCTTGCCCATTAATAAATCACGTACGGCACCGCCAACTAAATAGGCGTCATAGTTATGGTCTTTAAGTCCGTACAGCACGCGCAATGAATCGCGGTCGATGTCTTTGCGCGAAATCGAATGGTCTTCTCGGCCAATGAGGCTCGGAGCAGGCCCAAGGCGATGCGGTAGATCTTCGGGGTTGTTAAACGGTACAAAGCGACGCTGGTGGGTTTCACCAGCATTCGGGTGTGCAGATTCCACGCCAGTTATCCTCGTCGGGGCTCGTTGGCACCATTGGGTCCGCCGGCGCAACAAGCGCAGGCCTCCGCAATGGGCAGGCGGCGGCGATGATGCGCACTCATTGAGCAAGGGCAACCTATGCTTCTTGGGACATCAGGCGTTCGGTTACGAGCAAAAATGGCACCGCGGAATCTCGCAACCTTCTCAGCCAACGCTCAACCAAAGCTCAGTCAAAGGGCAAGGACAGCACCAAAGGGAATTGGTACTAGTCGTCATAGCTGTTCCTCTGGTCGCCGTTTTTACGGTTTATGCACCAAATTTGAGGTTAATGGAACGCTTAAAGCCAGCTAAAGAGCAGGCGCAGCCTATTGCCCAATCAGGACTTGGCACCTTGGTCCTTGCCTTGGAAGGCTCCGGCATACTCTTCCGACCCTTTTGCTATG
>CANETI010000077.1 GCA_947440715.1 Planctomycetota bacterium
CTAAGGCGATGAGAAACCCGAGTAGCCCAATTAAGGGGCGATTTAGGACCAGGTCCAAAATCTTTCCATAAACATGGGCCAGACCTTCTAATGTGGTACGGCATAACGTGTCAATAATTCGAATGGGGATACCTGCAATTGAATAGAGAATACGCGCGCAAAAACGTAGCAGTACCATCGCGACACGTATGACGAGAATGATGAGCCACAGTGGCGAGATAAATATCATACGGGTAATCGCCTGGAAACGATTCTGTATCGGCTGTTCTAACCGTAATGGCCACCACCAGGAAGCCCGGTTTTCTCCTCTGCGTAAACGTGGTAGCGCTAACAAAGTTGGCACTAATCCTAAACCAACAGCGAGACTGACAATATGACTCGCTGAAACAGAGAAGGCTTGATCATAGAATAAATTACCCAACACGCCTGGAAGGAAAGCCAGGGGGACAAATACCGCGATAGAGGTCAGGCAAGCGGCAATTAATGCGCCTGCGACTTCACTGGTGCCAACCGCAATGGCTGCTGGTCGTTTTGATTCCGAAAAATGCTGACTTTCACTAACTCGGTCGGCAGATTCGAGCACGACAATGGCGGTGTCGACCAACATACCGACACCAAGGGCTAATCCACCAAGGCTCATTAAATTAAGGCTCACCCCAGCCATCGACATTAATAAGAAGGTGCCAACCACGGACAGGGGAATTGCCAAACACACAATTAATGAAGGGCGTAAAGCACGCAGAAATACTAATAATACCAACCATGCGAGAACAGCGCCTTCAATAGTTGCAGATTTAACTTCATTAATGGCGGTGCGTACGGCTGTTGCACGATCAGTCAGCAACACCAATCGACCACCCCCATAACTCCACTCATCGGTAGAAAGGGGATCTGCAAAGCTCGAAAGGCGTTGACGAATTGCATCCGATGCGGCAACTAAACCAGCATCTGCTTGTACCATAATTTCAATCAGCACCGCTTCTTGTGCTTTGGGTAGCGCTGATGGCGATGATGGTAATGATAATGCCATCGCTAATTCGACGGGCTCGGCTAACGTTTGATTAACTTGCGCAACATCGCGCAACATGATGCCGGGACCGACTAAAATAGTACTGAGTTCATCAGGACGTGTCATCGATCCACGTAGACGTACGCGTCTGGCTCCTTCGGCGTCATAAACCGTACCGACGGAACGACTCGACACGGCGCCTTTAATGGCTGCCTCTAATGTAGCAGTGGTAATTCCGGCTGCCGTCATACGGGCAATATCGGGTTCAACCCGTAATTCACTTTCGCGACCACCACGTAAACGCACCGCCGCAACTTGCGAAAGGCCTTCTAATTGTGGGGTTAAATCATCGCGTGCGACGGCGGCTAAGGTGGTGACCGTGGCGCCAAGTGGCATTGGTTCTAATACTAAGCGCATCAGTGGTTCGGCGCTGGGATCAAAACGCAAAACGCGCGGTGGTTGAGTTCCGGCGGGTAATCGAATAGCGGACAGGCGCTCACGTAAACGATTGGTAATTTGTTCGAGGTCGGCGTCTGAACGCAGAGTTAATCGTAATTCAACAGCACCTGCGTTAGCTTGACCTTCTAAATGCGTCAACCCAGGAACCGTGGCAACGGCCTCTTCTAAAGGCATCAACAACTGCTCTTCTAATTCGATCGCAGAAGCACCCGCGCGATCACAACGCACGGTTAGGACAGGCAATTCAACTGGCGGTAATAATGCGACCGGCAATTGCGCAAATGCCATGACTCCCAGCAAGGCAACAGAAAGGGCAATGAAACTGGCCCCGATTGGACGCTTAATAATTGCGGCGATCATAAAATAAGCGTCCGACCGCCTTGGGATTTGGCGTTAAACCAGCCAACGTTTCTCACGGTTATTTGGCCTCATCTGCGTTTGCCGCGGCCGCTGTAGCGGAATCGCGCACGACGACGGGTACGCCATCTGATAAACCGCTCATGCCTTCGGTGACGATGCGTTCACCCGCGGTAATCCCTTTAATTACGGCCAGATGACGTGCATCACCCGGCCCTAAATCGATCCAGGCGCGGCGCACAACTAAGATGCCTTCATGCTCTTCTGCCACCCATGCGTAAGGACGATTTTCACGATAGAGCACCGCATCTCGAGCTAATACCATGGGCGCCTGGGTTTCGCCGAGCACTAATTTGGCGGTAACAAATCCACCTGGTCGCCAAGTTTTAGGGGGATCAACAATATCTACTAAAACGCGACCACTGCCTTTCAGTGCGTCGATGGCTTCTGGTAGTGAACTAATTTTCCCGATAGCATTTACACCGTCAGCAATCGCGGTGATCTCAACATTTTGTCCAATGGCGAGGCGGCGCAAATTAGTTTCGGGTAAGTCCAGCGTTAAACGATAACGCGATAGATCAAGCAGTTCAGCGACTTGAAATCCTTCACCGATTTGTTGCCCAGGAATAACTGGTTGCGTATTTGCCGCGCTGGTGGTTGGTGGCATTAATAAAACACCCGAATAGGGGGCCGAGACGGTGCGGCTTTCTTCACGGCGTTTATAAAGTGCAACTTCTAATTCGCTGTCGGTTACCAAATCACGTGCAGTATCGAGGTCTGAAATGCTAATCGTTTCAGGTGCAATTTCACGTAATTGTAAACGACGATCCAGATCACGACGTGCGCGTGCTAATTTAGACTGCGCCCGCAGTGACGCTTCGACATCAGCGATTGGCGCTTGTAAGCGGAAAATGAGATCGCCCTTTTTGACTTCTTGATTCTGCAAAACGGGAATATCTTGCATGATGCCAGAAACTTTAGGACTGAGAATAACGCGCTGCCAAACATCAAGTCGTCCTTGGACGCCTAACGATTCGACGATCGTCCCAGGGCCGACTGCCGCAACACGAATTGGTAAGGCATTTGATAAACGAGAATCAACACTCTTGTCGAGTGGCGGTTTGGCCTGCGTACCGCAAGCGCTCAGCGCGAGGACCATGACGAGGATGGCAGGGATGGCTCTCATTGTGGCAACAGCTCCAGCAGACGGTCATCGTGCGCGCGTAGTCTGGCTTCTGCCCGTAGCGTGTCGATGTGAGATTGAACGACCTGGACCAGGGCGGCGTTGAGTTGATTATCAAGGCTAATCAGATCACGCATGGCAATCAGGCCCGCATCGGCCTGGGCTTTGGTCAGACGAAACTCTTCTCGATAGGCATTATAAACACGTTCTAGTTCGCCCACTCGAGCATTCGCATCAACGAGTCCTTGGCGTAAATTAATCGCCTGCGTGCGCCAAACGCGTTCATCACTCTCACCTTGAAGTTTGGATTGATCCAAGGCGATGGTTGATCGTTGAAATTCAATGCGTTCATTATCCGAGCCAAAGCGATGGACATAATTTAGGCCCAAAGCCCATCGATAGGTATCTGGATTACTCACCTCAGACCAACTGCCATCGAGTGAAGGATCAGTACCGTTTTTGCCAACCGAGCCAGTCAGATCTAATCGATCTAAGGCATTGCTACGAGCGAGGACCACCGACCGTGCGGAGGTTTGAATACGACGCAGTGCTATGCGTCCGCTACGGGTCGACGCAAAACTGGCATCCGGTTGAGCATCGGGCAATAAAACAGTGTTAAGCGATTTGCGCTCTGGTAATTCATAGTCGGGCCAATTAACGCGAATGCGTTCATGTAACGTAGCGATGGCGCGCGTCGAAATACCAATCGAGGCTTCATCGGATGCAATGTCGCGGCGTATGGAAAATGCGTCTAATTCACGACCAAGACCCAAACGCGCGCGTTCTTCGGCGAAGCGTAAGTATTTTTGCAGCAATTCGAGGTGACGCTGACGTAATTCTAATTCAATTTCGCGTTGGGCGACATCTAACCATAATTCCGTGAGCGATAAAAACTGTGTTTCTAACGTTTCATTATAGGTATCACGGTCAGAATCACTTTGATCGATGGCATTATAAAGATCGGTACGGTTAGCGGTATAATTTCCGCCCTGTAACAATGCCTGGGATAAAACCAATTGTACCGTACTATTATAAAATTCATTCCTTAACGCCGACGCACTCGAAGTTTGGGTTTGTTGCGATGCGGCTTGTAAGCGAACGGTCGTGCCGGTGGAGAAGGTATTTGCTAATGCCGCATTTGCCCCAAGTCCGCGATCCACGACTACGCCAAAACCATCAACCGAACTAGTTGAGATGCGACGATTTTCATTCATATCACTGGATAAAATTAAATCCGGATTCCACCGTGCCATCACTTGGTAACGAACCATTTCGGTGCGTTTGACTTCTTGTTGTGCCTGCACGACCAGCGGTTGTTTAAGTGCAATTGGTTTTGACGACGTCAGGAGGGGCATCATCCAGTGCCGTTCTGATGGCATTGGCTTTGGTAAGACTGGTGGATAGATCGGTTCTTCGCCAGCAAGCACGGTAGAGGCGACGCCAACTTGGAGTAGCAAAACAATCACGGTCAAAAAATGGAGTTTGATGAAACGTGTTGGCACAGCAACCATAGGTAGACGTCTATTAGGATTATTCAACATGACTTGTGCCTAACATGATCGCATCAAACGTAAAAGAATGGCGCGCAAGGCGCCGAGCCAGCGATAAACCAATGGCACTACGAACAAGGTGAAAAATAAACCGCAGAACATGCCGACAGCCAGCGATGCCCCTAATCCGGCAATGGAGTCGCCATTAAAGCGACCATTGCCAAATATCATTGGGAACGCGGCCGCAATGGTCACCAAGCTGGTGAGAACAACGGGAGTAAAACGACGACGGGCGCCTGCGGCTAAAGCCAATACGGCATAATTATTTTGTCGGCGATCCATTCGCTGCATGGGCACGCTACTACTTAAACGATCAACCAAGACGACGCCGTGGTTAACGACCACCCCAATTAATAAAAATAAACCGACCTGGACCATGTTGTCCAATTGAATGCCAACTAGTTTAAGACCAGCTTGCACGGTAAGATAAACCACGGGTATCGTTAGCATTAAAGCCAGGGGGGCGAGAATCGATTCGTACAGAATGCCCATCAACAAATAAATAATAGTTCCAGCAAGGAGAGTTGCTAACAACATTTGCTCGCGTTCCTTTTTTCCGTTTTCTTCCCAATAACTCAGCCCAATTTGCACCCCGGTGGGTGGGTCCGCTCGGACTAAATAAGCATCTAGTTGATCGCGAATTTCGTCACGTTTAGCCGTTTCGACATAAATCGAATAATCGCGTTGACTTAAACCATCACGCCGACGAATTTCTCCTTGGGTTGCAGCTTCACGTCGAGTCACTAAATTTTCTAAGCGATCCAGATCGCCATCACTTTTAATAACTTCCGAGGCTTTTACACTTTCTAACGTGCGTATTTCCCGTTCAAGCGGGCCAACCGTCAGTGTCCAGCCATCGGGCATGGTTAATAATTGTCGATTTCCAGCAAAGCGGGTCACTTGAGTGGCTAATTGATCCGCGCGCCAACCACGTTCTTCGGCATCGCGCGTCAGCACTAATTCGGTTTCCGTGGTTGGTGGATCAATGGTTGGGCCTGGATTCACAACGCCGGGCACGCTTTCAAATACGGCGCGTAATTTTTCCCAGGCCACATTAATGGACGCTTCATCGGGTGCCATTAAGCGAAAAGAGAGGCGTGTGCTTCCCGCAAAACTACTGCTACTGCTGTGACGGGAAGAACCACTGGAACTGGAACCACTGGAGCGCGAACTTGAACTAGAACCATTGCTAGAGCCCCTGTCAGAAACGTAGTCTGATTTCTTTTCGCCGTTTTTTCTTTTTTTCTCGTCAATTGATTCAGGTATTTTGACCGCTAGCGAACTGGCTCGACGGACATGATCATCAAGGGCAATAGTCAATTGAGGAGGAAGGAGGTTTACAATGAGCTCTTGAATATCATTTTCATGGCGGCGTAGAGGATCAATAGGATCTAAATAAAATTGAATTTTCCCTTCATTCATTTTCCAGTCCATAATGACCGAAGCGATAGCGAATGCTTTTTTATTTGGCTCAATCACGCGGTACCAATTAGCAAAGGCCTCGGTTAATTCGGCGGCAGTGGGATTGCCGCGAATACGTACCTCCTGTCCAAAATAACGATTATCTTCCTCTTCCGATCGCGGGACATCTTTTAAATAAAAATAACCGTAGATGCCAGGGGCAATTAACGCAAAAACTAAAAGGACGCCCATGAGTGGTCGCAGCATGAACCAACCGAGTAATCGTCCATAGGCGCGTTCAATTTTCATCATCCAACCAGCGTGATTGTTGTTGAGTTTCATTTTATGGGTTGGGCCAGTGCGATACAACCTAGGAAAGGCCATGGGCACAATAATTAAGGCCACGGCCAAGCTGCCGAGCAAACACCAGATAATTGGTTCACCGATCGACATAATCAGGACACGTATCCATGGGTTCTCGACCACTAAAACGGGCAGAAATAAGGCGATGGTGGTGAGCGTGCTGACAATTATGGCAAGCGAAACACTGCGCACGGCTCGTCGCAATGCAGCAGTGCGCTCGGCGGGATCCGCTTGTTGGCGTACTCGCATCATGGCTTCACCTACGACGATCGCATTATCGACCACCATGCCGCAGGCCAATAAAAAGCCCATTAAGGTAAAAAGATTCATGGTATTATTATGGCAGGCCATCATCAACACCGCTAAAGCCAATGATAATGGTAAGGATGCGCACACTAATAAGGCGAGGCGTAATCGACCTAAAAATATCAACAAGAATAGCACTGAAAATAACGCGCCCCACATCGCAGCATCGAATAATTCCCAGGCCGCCGCATCAATTTGCGCATGGGTTGAACTTTGTAGCACCATGCGAATGCCAAGTTGTTCACTGACATCGCTAATAACTTTCGTAACTTCTTTTGAGGCAGCATAACTATTGGCCTCTGGCGAAGGATAAACGGACAGCGTGCATCCTGGTTTTCCATCGACCATGACCCAACGGCCATAATTCGATGGTAATTGTTCAACTAACGCAATTTGTTTCATTTGAACGCTATTACTGATGCGAACATCAGCGAGACCGTTTTGCGTCAAATCTGGTGAACGTACGCGTAATATTTGTTCGTTACGTGCACCATCTTCAATAACGGGAATTTGATACGAACGCGGTTGGGCAGAGGAAAAATGACTCGTCACTTTATTGAGATCGGTTTTGGTAGCGATGACACGATCACGGGCAAAGGCGAGCAGTACCGAACCCTCGCCTTCCAAATTATGACTGACAACGGCAACACCGGGAATACGAAGTAATGCCGGTACCATCACGCGTTCCATTAAATCGCGGAAGGTGGCGTCGTCATATTTCCCTGGATTAAATGCAGCCGCAACCATGGGCGGATCAGACTCAGAAAAGGTGCCGATGCTTGGGCGAGTCGTACTCGGCAGACGATAACTATTATTGTCCAATGCTTCGCTGACTTGAGAAGTCAGCATAGATAAACTGACGTTAGCCGCAGGCATGACATAAACTCTTACACTATTGCCGCGCGTGCGCGATGACACCGTCTCGACGCCAGGTAATGAGCGCAGTATTTCTTCAGTAGGACGCGTGAGCCCTTCCAATGCTTCGGCAGTCGATTCGGTGTCCATCGTCATGCTGACATAGATTAAAGGCGCCGTGAGCCCAGCCGGTTTCAAATTAATACGCATGCTCGGCAACGTCATGCCACCCAAAACCATCAGGGCAGTTAAGACAGCCAGCACCCCGATTGGGCGATCGTAAAGATGACGAGCGCGAGCTTCAGACATAAATGGTCACAGGATCCATGGCTATACCATACGATTAGTTGCATCTTTAGTTGCCACAAATTATTAAACTGTCAGGACTTGGTCAGGTACAATCGATAGGCTTGGTCATACCAACGAGATTGTTCATTAGCGAGATTTATGACCAAATGACCATGGACCTTAGCTTGGTTGGCCAGTCGATCAGCAATCTGAGGTAAGTCGCAGCCCAAGGTTCGCAGTCCTTGGGCGTGATGCATGGCGATTAATTGCCCCCATAAGCGTCCCAGGCGAATGGCATCACCATCATCAAGTAAGGTGAGATCGACGGCCTGGCGCGCATGACAAACACTATGTGACATGAGTAAACCACTGGCGGCAGCAAAAGAGTTTTGAATGGGATCGTGGCCAAAATGAGAAATAAACGCCGATGCTTTAATCACGTCAGATAATGGATGGAACGGCAGAGCATGTGCTAGGCGACTGGAGCGTCGTTCGACTATTTGCCCGATGCGAACGCGATTATGGTTGAGCGGATTAACGGTATTTATTTCATGGCAGACAATCCACCAACGGCGTTGTCCAAGCGTCGTGACATCATCCGTCTGTGGACAGAATGCCACATCGAGCAGCAGCATGTTTTTTGGCAGAAGATCGCAAAAAAGAGCCGTCAATGCCGTTTTATTTCCTTTGTCGGATACGACATTTTTACCTAAGCGTAAACGCTTTCCACGCACTAAGCGCGTTTCCCAAGTGCGTTGTTTTTTCGCTTGTGCATCGACATCAATTTGTTTTTTTAATTCTTCAGGAAGGCTGAGGTAATCAATGCGTTCAACTTGATCATCGTCATTCGCAAGCGCGCGCATGACACGGATATAATCGGATAAAACGGCTTGCCCGATGGTCGTCTTCGACAATCGTTTTGGTAGGCACAGCTGGATGCTCGTTAATAAACGCACCACGTCCCAATACCACGGCGCTGGGTGAGCATCGTGATTTGCCAACAGGCCATAGGATACCGGGACCACGCCCTGGCGATTACGTTGCCCAATGGCCTGCGTGCGAAATTGTTGGTGATGAGTCTCGCCCAATGCGAGTACCCATTCGGTCTTCGTTATCGGATGGGATGCCATCCACGTCGCATGCAGCGCGAGTGTCCCGAGCTGGAACTGTGAGAGACTGCTTCTGAGCAGTTGGCGTTGTTGTTTGCCAAGGGCGGGGTTGCTTTGCTCCAAGGACAGCATCCTGGGCAGCAGTAAACCCTCAACCGTAGCGAGTGCGCTAATCATAGACGAAACGTTGCCGTAAGTTCTGATGAATACAAGTTTTCCGTCATGTAGGAGGGGGCGACTAACGTGCTGTTAATAGTGGAGGGTAAAACATGAGCCGCCCTTGACCGCAGCCTATCGGGTAGCATAGAACCTCCCGTTCTGCGTCTGCTTTTGCTGCGAAGGAATCATTATGGGGCGTTCCCTGGTCATCGTTGAGTCGCCTGCCAAGGCAAAAACGATCAATAAATATCTGGGTCGAGACTACATCGTGAAGTCCAGCTATGGTCACATACGCGACCTGCCATCTGGTAGCACCGAAGAAGAAAGTGAATCCGCTAAATCAGACAAAGCGAAGTTAGCGGCGAAGACAAAAGCCGAATCGAAGAAGTTAAGC
>CANETI010000078.1 GCA_947440715.1 Planctomycetota bacterium
ATTGGCATTATCCTCTGTTTATTCAACGTCATTATGACAATGCGTGCAGGAAAATTATTAACCAATGAAGAGGCCCAAGCCACACCGATTGTGAAAGATGCCGATCATAACGCAATTATAGCCGATGCGTTTCAACAACCCAAAGGTAAAGAACGTGTTATTTCCGTCCACGGCCTGTTTGAACGTTGGCCTGGATTATTAGTCGGCTTATCAGCAATCGTGCTGACCATTGGCGGCGTTTGTGAAATTATTCCGAGTTTAATTCAAGGGGCGATGACGACACCAATTGCCAGTGTTCGACCCTATTCGGCATTAGAATTAACCGGGCGCGATATTTATATCCGCGAAGGTTGTTCCGGCTGTCATACACAAATGGTGCGCACGCTACGTGCGGAAACCGAACGCTATCAAGGTGAATATACTCGCATGGGTGAACATATTTATGATCGTCCGTTCCTGTGGGGCTCAAAACGTACCGGCCCAGATTTGGCTCGCGAAGGATTAATTCGCCCAAGTGCATCATGGCATTACGCGCATTTCAATGACCCCGCGACTTTCGTCAAAGGATCGATTATGCCTCCTTATCCTTGGCTCATTAGCGACGACATGAATTTATCGACCGTATCGCGCAAGTTCGCCGTACTGGCCAGTTCGCCGATGTATACGCCATATACCAATGCCGAGATTGCGAACGCAGAAGCCGATGCCCGCACGGATGCGCGACGTATCGCGAATCAATTACGCAGCGAAATGGGAACCAATGCCGATAAATTGCCCGCTCAGTTAGAAAACAAAGAAATCATTGCCGTAATTGCTTACCTACAACGTCTGGGCACTGATTTGAAAAAATCAGGAAAGGCACACTAACCATGCTCAAAGAATTAATTGGTGATCATGGCAGCATACTTCCGCAAATAGCCTTAGTCTTGTTTGTCTTAATCGCTGTGCTCATCATCGTCTATATGTTTACTGATCGTCGACGCGGACACCGCGAACGTATGGAAGCCATGCCGCTTGATGATGGAATTCCCGTTAGGAAAGATGAACCATGAGCGACGGTCAGCTCCCTCTACCACCAAGCAATTATCACGATGCCGAACCTCTCCATATGTTCGATGGCATCGCTGAGATGGATAATAATCCACCGATTTGGTTAATGGTTGCGCTTATGCTCACTGTAGCATGGAGCATTTGGTACGTCATGTTTTATCATCTCGGCACGGCAAAAATCGGCGCGGATGCCTGGCGTGAAGACATGGGCAAATTAGCAGAATTGCGCGCCGCCAATGACACCGAATTACCGGATGAAACAACCTTTCGCCAATTATCCTCAGCGCCTGAGCGCATCGCGCGGGGCAAAATCATCTATGACACCTCCGAATGTATGAATTGCCATGAAGCCGACGCGACCGGCAAAGAACAAGGCCCCAACTTGCGCGATCGTTGGTGGATTCATGGTTCCAATATGGTTGATATCGCAACCGTCATCCGCGACGGCGCGAATAACAATGCCATGCCGGCAAATAAAAGTCGGTTCTCTAATCAAGACCTTACCAATTTGACCATCTATTTAATTAGCCTGAATCGCCAAGGTGAACGCCCAGGACGCCAACCCGATCCAACGCGTTCAAAAGAACAGCCAATCACTTACTAATTTCCAGCAAACTGATTCCCAATAAACTGATTCCCAGCAACCTTTTATCCATCAATTAACAGGACTACCCATTGCCTCCTCTTCCCGCCATCAACCCTGAAGCGCCTATGGCCACATCACGCTTCAATCTTTGGCCATGGATGCCGGTATTCGTCATCGGCGCTGCGGCCATTGCCAATGGTGCGATGTACGTGATGGCCACCATCGTGCGTCCGGAAAAAGTGGAGGCTCAGCCGTTTGTCGCCAGTTCGCGCATTGATGGTGAAAAACGCGCCGCCGAACGATTCACCGCCTTAGGCTTTAACCTCCATATAAAAGCCGCCGACGCAAATAACCTAAGCCTGTCTATAATCGGCAATACGACGATGACCAATCCTGCCACGGTGTGGTTTTATCGTCCTGATAGTCCCGCCGGCGATTTCATCGTGCCGTGGCCTGACCCAACGAAACCACTTGCGGTCGCCCTTGCGCGCCCAGGCATGTGGCGCTTACACGTCACTTTCACCGACACCGACGGCGCCGAATTACGCACCGACAGTGCCATTGATACGATCGCCGTGACGCGACCATGATGTCGGTCAAATCCGATCTTGCTGTTCGCACCGTCGTCCATTTGGCACGACAATCAGGCCCACCAGTGTCGCACGAAACGTTAGCGACCACCATGCAAACAACGCCAGCAAAGATGAACGAAATTATGGTCGGTTTACTACATGCCGATATTGTTTCAAAACCACATGGTCCACTGGGTGGCTTTCGCTTACTGCGTCGTCCTGAATCACTGTCTTTTTACGATGTTATCAACGCCGTTGAACAGACCGCGCTATCGGCACCTCTGCGGCCCACGACGCACACGAAACAATTGGATGAAACGCGAACGCAATTAGAGGCGACTTATCGCATCATGACCATCGCACAATATCTGCGCGACGAGACAAAAGCTTAGCATCATCTCAGGGGAATATTCATGCGCCCAGTTTTTGATTTTAATCATGCGCCATTCATTGTTATTTGGGAAGCAACCCGCGCCTGTGATTTAGCCTGTCATCATTGTCGCGCCGAAGCGGCCCCCCTCCCTGATCCAACCGAATTGACGACCAACGAAGGCATCGCGCTCTTAGATCATGTGCGCGAAGAATTCGGGCCTGTTCTTTTTGTGCTCACCGGTGGAGATCCACTTAAACGCCACGATTTACACCAACTGATTCGTTACGGCACCAATATCGGTTTGCGTATGACCATTACTCCGTCGGTGACGCCATTATTAACCGATGATGCCCTGGCCGAATTATCCGCGAGTGGCGTCAAACGTATTGCCATGAGTTTAGACGGTGTTGATGCCGAGACACACGATCATTTCCGTGGCGTCGCTGGTACCTTTGCACGCACCATGAACGCCATCACCACGGCAAAACGCCTGGGAATGGAAGTGCAAATTAACACCACGGTTTCAGAACATAATGTCCATCAAATTGCAGACCTTGCCCGCTTAGTCGGGTGGTTAGATGCCACACTGTGGTCGGTATTCCAAGTGGTTCCCACCGGCCGCGCGGCAGCAAGCGGTGACGCCATCGTCCTGCACGCTGGCGCACAAGAACGGCTGTATCGCTTATTAGCCAATATTGCGCTTAATCCAGAAACCACCTTTGATATTAAAACCACTGCTGGCCAACCCTATTATCGCGTCTTAGCGCAAGAGCGCCAACGACGCGGCCAGCAAAGTGGACAGGACGACCACACCAGACGCTCATTACGCGCCCCTCGTGGCGTCAACGATGGCAACGGCTTCGTATTTATTTCCCATACTGGCGCTATATGCCCGTCTGGTTTTTTACCCATCGAAGCCGGCAACGTTCGCACGCATTGCTTGAGCACGGTTTATCGCCACCACGATCTATTCACCCGCCTGCGCCAACCGCATACATTCACGGGAAAATGTGGGCATTGTGAATTCAATGATCGTTGCGGCGGTAGTCGTAGTCGTACCTATGCTATTACAGGCGATGCCTTTGCCAGTGACCCAACCTGCGTTTATCAACCAAAAGAGTTAACCACGATTTATCATTAACCAATGACGCAAAAAAACCACACAACGACCATACTGATCGTTGTGTGGTTTTTTCGCTGAATCGACTCAAACACAGCCCGTAAAACACCGTGTTAAATATACGGCCAAGCCACCGGTAATTGCCCCATCGTATCGAAATCCAGTGCCATATCGATGTGGCTAACCTGCATTAACATAGCCATATTTAAGATTTTAAGGTGCAAGCGAATCTGCTCGTCGTGCGTCGGACTCTGTAATGGTTGATTATGAGCGTCGTAACGCACTAAATCTAATGCGGTGAGATCTGCTGCCAGAGCAAATGACGAAGATCCTTTCAAGTCTGGATGAATTAAATCAATTTCCCGGCGTACGGCTTCCATGCGCTCCATAACTAACGCGGGTGTTTGCTCAAGCAAACTCAACACTGACAACCCGTCATAATGTTCAGGCAAAATCATGATGCGCTGAACTTCTGCTTGGCGCAATAAACCTAAGAAACGATCAGCCGCACGATCCGCTTTAAGTCTGGTCAGCGGCAACAGATTCGCGGCGTTTTGCAAATGATTTCCACGTTGTAAGCCGGCGCTCAATAACCGCTGATAAATACCTTCCGCCTCAGCCGTAATAATTTCGGCGCTACCGGTCATTTGCGACAACGCCGCACACGCTGGCAAATCATCAATTCCAGTGATCCACCAATGGAAATTCTTCATGTGCTTATAAATATTTTTTAAGCGTTCAGCCTCCATCATACTAAAAGTATGATGGTCTGGGTTCATGCGTAGAATCAGCAACGTAATTGGCTCATAACGACCCCCATGACGCAATCCCACCCGATCCAGCACTTCCTCTAACCTTTTATAATCATGCAGGAAATCCACGACTTTGGTGTGAGTTTGCACCAATGCCGCAGCCACCACAAAACGCATGGGCGATTGAAAGGCTTCAAACCATTTTGCCTTCTTCAATAATTCATTACCAATAAGCGTTATTCGCTTTGCTGCAGTGGCAGGCTCATCTGGGCATAAAACGGCGACCTGTGCCGCAAAGCGTAACCAATAGGCATCGCTCCATGACTGATGATCGAAATCAAATTCCGCGACAATCTCGCGAAAGCGTTCGAGCGGAATAATGCGATGGAGATGTGCTGGTT
The DNA here is from genome assembly GCA_947440715.1 of Planctomycetota bacterium. GTDB lineage: Bacteria > Planctomycetota > UBA11346 > UBA11346 > UBA11346 > BOG-1363. The sequence continues at coordinate 4,855 of CANETI010000078.1, forward strand.
TCATAAAGCCTCCTGTTGAAAACGTCGTGCGTAACTGTCATTCGTTACAAAGGCCACGACGTCGATAGTGATTGATTTCGTTGGGACATCCACAAGCGTAAAATAAGACCAGCGCGGTGAATTGCGGCCACGGATTCATCGCTGTCAAAAATAATGGCATCCGCCGCACATTCTGCCGCATAGCTACTATTCACAGCGCCTAAACACTGGGCGTATTGTTGACGCAAGAAACGGTATTGCTCAACAACCACGTCAGATGCTTGAGCGACCACTGCCAATCGCGATAGGGCCAGGGCATCCCCAGATCCCAAAGGAATTCCGCTCAATATTAATCCGGTGCGCAATTCCTGATGCTGCGTCAACGTCGCATTAATATTATCCATACCACCACTCCAAGCCAATAACACCACATCCAACGGATCGCTTGGCACCTCATCTTTTTCGGAAAAGGAATTAAAGATTGACTCAAGCGCAACTAAATTTCTTGAAAGATCTCCCGGTAGTGCAGCAATTAATGCACTTAGCGGTAAATCTTCTGGTCCAATCGGCCACCAATGGTTTAATTTTAAATGTTCATAAGCCGCGTGCATACGCGCGACATCTTTTACGCCATGCATGGATTTTTTGGCGGTTAGTAAAACCAATGTGGTAAGCACTTCAATATCATCGCTGCGACGCATATTACCCGCACGAATAGCTGCGCGCTGATTGGTTATTGCTGTCGTTAGCATTTCCGTTGATGAATTATTCATCGTCATCACAACGGCAGAAATTACACGCTGTTTCGGATTGAGCGCATGAAACCACGGACAATTAGATAATGACAATCCGTTAGCCAAAACAGTTTGCCAATTTGTGGTCGACTCCGTGCCTTTAGTCGTGCGTGCTGCACTCTGCGCAAAACTAGCTATTAAACGAGCCGAATTGGGCATCGTCCAGGATGGCACCAGCAACAAGAGCGATGCTAAATCGGCAATGTGCTTTGACGGCGTATCCACTTGGCTCATGACGGTAGCTTTACGTCGCTATACTTATATCAAGATATTTTTGTCCTTTTATCGACTGCTAATAGGACGCCAAAAATTATCGCTAATCGTGCACGCCTTATGATGTGAATGACGAACTTGCGAAAATACCCCAACCATCTTCTACTAAAGGGGTTATGTCGTCGCCGATCACCGATGCATCGGCCAACCGCAGAACCACTGCATGTGCGGTCGTGTGCTGCAGCCACTCTCGAACCCCCGCAACATCCGCGCCGGTCCAAGCGCAGACCACGGTCGCGCCTGGGGGAATGGTCGACAATGATTGCAGGTCACTAACCACCACATCGCCTGCACGTTGCCACAATCGTGCGGCAGCATCTCGCCGTTCAGCATCGTGTTCACAGGCATAAATATCCGCTTGCGGATAGAGCAGACGAACGACTTGCGCCACGGTACTCCAACCAATACCTAATAATATCCACGGCCCCGTTGCTGCGGGCAGTTCTAAAATTACCCGCCACGATGAATCATGTAATTCCGCCAACGCTGATTGCCGCGCCGCAGGAGTAAGTACGCGTAAGCGATGTTTTCTGTGGCGATCTAATTCACCGGATGCCAAGAGCATCGCCATGACTTCCCGACGACCATTAATTATTGATTCACGTACCCGTGCTGCAAATTGGCGATAATTTTCTTCTGGTAAGATTGACATCGTAGGCAATACACGCGCATGCACCCGCGTCGGATGAATCCACATTGACCCTGGGCGAATACCCTGACGCGAGCCAGCAATCGCCACCGGAACCACGGAACTTGGTAAATGCTTGGCCAAAACAAATGCGCCAGGGCGAAAACGATCGACCTTACCACTGCGACTACGACTACCTTCGGGGAAAATAAAGAGACCAATGCAAGGATCTGGCAAAGTGATGGTTGCCGCACTTTGATAAGCATCCGGAGTTAATTCATCGCTATTACACAAACCGGCTGCGCGAGCTGCGACACCTAAAGGAAAGGCGCGAAAAACCCAGGTCTTCGCCAGCATCGTTCGCAAACCAGGTAAGCCACACGCGACTAAGATATCCAACATACCTTCGTGATTCGACACCACGACACGCGCCGTTTTTAATGCCGCGATATCGCCATCTAAACGCCAACTCACCGTTGGTGTCACTAAAAAGACCGTGCGCATCGCGTAACGCATGGCGATGGCAACCCAACGTCGTCTTCCACCGGGTAATATAAAAGCGAGCGGCAAAACCAGCGGCAAGGTCAGACAAAAAGTCGCAAATGTAAAATAGCCGCAAATGCTATTAATGACGGTGGCGAAATCGGCTGGCCAAAATGGTTCAGCCAATAACGGTTGTTCAACGACTGGGGCAACCGCTTCGTTCATGGCATGTCAGCCAAGGACAGCGATAATTTCTGGTGGAATTCGAATTGGTCGACCGGCTGGTGACATGGCGGCAATCGTTACCGTTGCCTCTGCACACAATATCTCTCCATGACTCAAGGCGGTCGCAAATTCAACGCGGCTTGGACCTTTGGCTGTCGCAGTTGTGACACAAGTGATCACATCGTCAAAACGTAAACTGCGACGATAACGAATCGATAAATCAATGACGGGCATTAATATGCCCTTTTGCTCTAACTCACGATAGCTACAGCCCAATTGTCGCAATAGTTCGATGCGGCATTCCTCAAGCCAAGTGACATAAGCGCCGTGATGCGCCACGCCCATCTGGTCGCTTTCGCTGTAACGAACGCGAATAGAATGAGTGCCGATAGCCACGTAATTAGCGCGGAGTCGGTGCTGCAATTAGAGCAGCTGGAGCGGCCGGAGCCACCACTGCGGTTTTCGCTCCTGGAGCAGCGCCACTTTGCGCAGAACTTTTGCCCAAGGCATTCGGCCACGCCATTAGCGCAAACACCGCAATAGCAGCCGCGCTCAAAGCCCAACGTGCCAATACCGGCGAACTGGCCGTTTGTGGTTCTTTATTGGTCGCAGCCCACAACGTCACAATCATGCGAATATAATAAGCTGCGCCAACGACCGCCATAACCATGGCAAATATAGCAATCATCATTTTGCCTTTGTGCACCAAATCAGCAAAGACTAAGAATTTACCTAAGAAGCCGATCGTGGGTGGAATACCAGCAATCGAAATCAGAAAGATGGTGAGCATTAAACCATAGAAAGGTTGAGCGCGACCCTGACCAGCAAGGCTGCTCAAATTGTCGCCCGCATCATCTTTTCCACTAATCGCAGCGAAGGCCGCTAAAGCACCTGCCGTAGCAATCGCATAAGCGACTAAATAATACCATAAACTATTGAGACTTAATAATTCGCCAGTGCTAGTGGGCAATGCTAAGGCCAACATCATGTAACCAGCATGGGCAATCGAACTATAAGCTACAATGCGACGGGCACTGGTCTGTTTGAGCGCACTGAAATTACCTAACACCAAACTCAATAAACCCAAAACCAACAAGGCGAGATTTAATTTCTCCAATGACACCATACCAACCTGGGTCACCGTTACCGCCTCACCTAAATTCAGCACACCACCAGGGTGAGTGCCGCTGCTCATCGCAACCAGGTTCAACCACAGCGCGCCAATGGCCGTAAAGCCACCAACCTTTATGACCGCACCCATGAAACCCGTGACCGCAATTGGTGCACCCGTGTATGCATCAGGCGCCCAGAAATGGAAAGGCACCACACCAACCTTAAATAATAAACCAATCAGCATCAAAACCTGGCCGACATAGAACAAAGTTTGATGATTAATATCTAAGGCGGCGTAACCAAAATTCGTGTGGCCTGTCGCGCCATACGTCAGCGCCGTACCATAGAGATAAATCGCACTGAAGACCGAACCCATAATAAAATACTTAAACAGCGCTTCGTTGGATTCAGGACGCGAGCGACGTAAACCAACCATCGCATAAATGGACAGCGATGCTAATTCGATACCAGCGAACAATGCCAAGCTGTCATTGGCCATAGTCATGACCATCGCGCCTACCGTGGCAAATAAGGTCAATGCGTAGGACTCACCACCTGGATATTCATCACGTGATAAACTTTGTTGAAGACCTGCAATAGAACAAAGTGCCGCAGCAATAATGGCACCGCACAACCACATACGTGGCGTATCCATGGCTAATAAACCATGCAGATGTCCGGTGGTCGCTCCAAATTGAGCCAGACCCGCCGCAACCAAAAAACCTGCTGCAAGCCAAGGAATAATGGCGTGTTTACTGGCACGTTGCAGAAATGGTTCAAACCCCAATGCCACTAAGGCGCCAATAAGCACCAGCGACATCGGCACGAGCATGGGAAAAAGGTCGGCTGTTGGCATAGGTCAATTACTGGTGGGCGTGGCGGCGGAGGGAACAACAGGAGTCGATACCG
>CANETI010000079.1 GCA_947440715.1 Planctomycetota bacterium
GGCCACGCGGCTAAAGCGGCTTTGGCGACGGCATCATTCCCTGGCCCTAATTTAATGACATGGCCGCCATGGGCATGGTCATCACGATAACGCTCGGCAAAATGAGATGCTGGCTGATCGGCGACGAAATTAGTCCGTAGTCCCGCGCCAGAGTCGTTTAGGCTGCCGCCAACGATCTGCTTCACTTTACCGTCATGTAAGTCGATGCAGGGTTTAAAGAGGGTCATGGTATGTCTGATTCAAGAGATCTGAATATTATCCGTTGGTGCCGAGAGTGAGGGTGGCTGCGCCACCAATGATATCGCTATACGAATACGCGGGATATATTTGCCCTTCTCCCGCTGTGCCGTCATAGGGTCCGGTAGCAGGTAATGAGCCGGAGACACGGCCTTCGCTTATTACCTGGATCATGGCAGGAAATGCACCAGGAACTACATTCCAGGTGGAAATGGCCTGTTTTCCTGCCGAAAGCGCACCAACGCTAAAAGTCGGCGCTCCCTTTATGCTCCATCCATTGGGGACACTAATTGTGGAAACAGTCTGAGAGGCGGGAAATTGTGCGGCATTAAAAGGAGCAGGACAGGGATAAGTCGTAATGGCTTGAACCACGAGGTCATTTTTATTACGCGAGGTGCTAATCGCTACGTTCCATGGCACGTAAATAGCACCCCAGTGTGGAATAGCGGTGCCGTAGCCGGTGTAGGTCCAGCAAATTTCAATGTCACTGTAACTAAATGGTTGGAAGCCTTGGGCGTCGCGTTCTCCTTTTAATTCACGACCCCATGGATCTGCAAACCACATGATTTTTGCTGCATCATCATACCCCATAGCGATACGATAATGACCGCCAGCTGAGATAGCGCTAAATTGCATCAGCATAAGGACAGGAATATTTTGACGAATGAGCGCCTTTACTTCGGGTAACCAGGATGTTGCTTGAGCATGCGCCAGGACGGCGAGTCCCATTGGGCGGTCAGGATATCCGGTCAACGGAGGTATGGCGCCGGTTTTGCCTTGAGCGGCACTTAATCGGCTAAAATGACCAGCGCGAATAATATCCCCAACCGCAGTGCCGTTGGAAGTCAGACGAACGACATTGGCCACATCGCTATAGGCCACGGTTGGCCCCCAATAATCGAGCAGCATTTTTGATGATGCTGGACCACAGGCATACGCGTTTGGTTGCGTAAATGGGGCTGCCATGGCAATGCGGTAAGAGGAGGGCTCGCTGGCTGACAGCGTGAGCACAACAATCATCAGGAGTAGGTAGCGCATGGTCGGGAGCATGCGTTAGCTTAGTCAGAAGGAAAGTCTCTCAATGGGGCCTCTATCTGGTATGATGACGCGAGAATTCAGCACTCTGAGAAAGGCATCGATAGCCTTATTCTCCCAGATAAGCCTCCCGCACTTTCGGATCATTTAGTAGATTGCTTGCGAGATCATGCGCGACGATTTTTCCGGTTTCCAAAACGTAACCACGGTGTGCGAGTTTCAGTGCTAAATGCGCATTTTGTTCGACTAAAAGGACCGCAAGTCCGTCGTTATTGAGCGTGCGGATGGTTTCAAAAATCTTGAGCGTCAGCAGGGGGGCGACGCCCATCGACGGTTCGTCCATTAGTAACATCGTTGGTTTCGACATGAGCGCGCGACAGATCGCTAACATTTGTTGTTCGCCACCTGACAACGTGCCGCCGGTTTGGTGACGGCGCTCTCCTAACACGGGAAATAAATGAAAGGCATGATCGATGCCATCAGCAATTTCTTTTGCGTTGTGACAGGTAAAAGCTCCGAGACGTAAATTTTCCAGGATGGTTAAACGAGGAAATATTAATCGCCCTTCGGGTACTTGGGCTAATCCCCGCTCGACAATGCGGTGCGCGGGAATTGTCGTGATCGAATCGCCAGCGAAGTGGATGCTGCCGCCAGATATTTTATTAATGCCGGAGATGCAGCGCAGCGCCGTGGTTTTACCGGCGCCATTGCTGCCAATCAAACAAACAATCTCGCCACGTCCAACGGTGAGCGATAAATCTTTCAGTACCTTGATCGCGCCATACGACGATGACACGTTCGTCAGTGTTAAGAGAGGATCTTTGGTGATGGCGGCAGGATCAGTCATGACAACACACCGGAAAATAAATCATCCCGCCTCCTTGCCCAAATAGGCCTCAATTACGGCTGGATTTTCGCGGATTTCGGCGGGCGTGCCTTCGGCAATTTTATTGCCATAATGCAATACCACGATGCGGTCACTGATGCCCATGACGACTTTCATGTCGTGTTCGATCAATAATACCGTGATGCCTAATTCACGAATTTTACGAATAAGCAGCATTAAGGAGGCGGACTCCGTGGGATTCATGCCTGCAGCGGGTTCGTCCAATAATAACAAGGATGGTTGTGAGGCTAAGGCGCGGGCAATTTCTAAACGGCGTTGATGGCCGTACGGTAAACTACCGGCGCTAACATCAGCGACTTCACCTAAATTGACGAAGGCTAATAATTCATCGGCTTTCGCGCACGCTTCAGTTTGCTCGCGAAAATGTGGCGGCAGACGAAAGGCTCCATCCCAGGCGCGGCTATGTAATTTCGGTTCCATACCGACCAATACATTGTCACGTGCGCTCAATTCACGAAATAAACGAATATTTTGAAAGGTGCGCGCCACGCCCACGCGGGTGACTAAATCAGGCGAACAGCGTGCGGTGCGCCACGCATTCCACGCACCGCTAGCTCCGACGAATCCACCAACCAAGCCAGGGATTATCGTCCACGCCGATGGTGTTAAAACGCGACAGGCATCGTTGAAGGCCTGTCCCCAGGGAAAGGGTGAGGTGATCGCGTGGGCATTAATAGCCGCATCCCAAATAGCATTGGCATTGAGGGCTAAGGTGACCGCTATGGCTGTGACGACACCGATGATCGTCCACTGTATTTTATTTTGCAGCGTGGCTGGTTGTTCTACCACGGCATGATTAATTAATACGCGACCAGTGGTTGGCGGATAAATGCCGGTGATGGTATTAAATAACGAAGTTTTTCCAGCACCGTTTGGGCCAATGACGGCAACGATGTCGCCTTTTTCCACGCGGAAACTGACGTTGTTTACCGCCGTGAGTCCACCAAAACGCAACGTAACCTGGTCGAGCTCTAGCACGGTCATGGCGTAGCTCCTGCGGTCGCCGGCTTTTGCGTCACCGGTTCAACATCTTGCGCGGGAATGAGCCCCTGTGGACGCAGGCGCATCATTAAAATTAATGCCAAACCAAAAATCATGAATTTCCAGTTACTCGGCGTGGCTAAAACATTGTTGCCGGTCCAGCCATTGCGCGTCATCCATTCGGTCAAATTTACTAAGATGATGGAATTAAATCCGACCATGATCAGCGCACCTAAAATCACTCCCTTCACGTTACCCATGCCGCCAACAATCACGATGCATAAAATAACCACCGATTGCTGAAAATCATAAAACGAAGGTTCAATACTGGTACCATTTAAACTGGCGAACATCGCACCGCCGAAGGCACAGAGGCCAGAACCAATCGCAAAGGCAATTAATTTGGTTCGCGCAGGAGATATCCCCATCGATCTGGCGGCTAATTCATCATCACGCACCGCAATCCATTGCCGCCCTAAACGTGATTTGCGCATGTTGTGGCAGAGTAAAATGGCGACCAACAATAACGCGAGATACAGATAATAGGTTGGTTTATAGGCACTGATCGAATACGTGACAAAAGGGATTTCCGGCGCGGCTACCGGATTTAATCCTTGCGTGCCTTTGGTGATGGCATCCAAGTTTTTTAACACATCGGTAATAATTTCGCCAAAGCCTAGCGTCACAATGGCTAAATAATCGCCCCGTAAGCGCATAGCAGGAAGCGCCAATATCGTACCAGCAACAGCACCGACCATTATGGCCACACCTAACCCGGGCCAGAAACCAATTTGAAAAGGGTAAATGGGCACGGTACAAATAGCGAACGTATAAGCACCAATAGCCATAAATGCAGCCGCGCCGAGATTCAGTAAACCAGTAAAACCAGCGACGACATTTAAACCTAAACCGACAATGGCAAAAACCATAATGGGGGTGAGTTTGGTCGCGATGGCATCACCGAATAACGGCAGGACCAGGACGATCGCCAACAAGGCATGTGGCCAAAAACGGGCGATTATTTTAATGGTAGGATGGTCTGACATTAGACTTTCTCTCGCACACGAGAGCCAAGAATGCCGTTGGGCCGGAACACTAAAACCAGAATTAACAGCGCAAAGACAACGGTATTACTCCATTGTCCACCATTAGGTACATAGCCTTCCATAACAGCGCGGACTAAACCGATCAGCAAGGCTCCTAATACGGCTCCTGGTAAATTACCAATACCACCTAACACCGCAGCGGTAAACGCATCCATGCCATTGCGGTAGCCCATCTGAAAATGAATGGAACCAGTGTAGAGCGCCGTGATGACGCTGGCCACGCCGGCTAAAGCGCCGCCAATAATAAAGGTTAAGCCGATGACCCGATCGACATCAATGCCCATCAATTTTGCCGCAGTTGGATTTTGTGCGACCGCGCGCATGGCCGTACCCATGCGCGTACGATTAATAAAAAACGTCAACCCAATCATTAGGGGAATGGTTACCGCAGCGACCATAACATCACGCGGGGTCAATAAGACAGCAGATTGTTCACCGAGTAAATTGCTCCAGCCGAATAAATCGGGGAATGATTTTGCCGAGGCAGCAGAACCCCCGCCGCCAAAAACGTCCATTGGCAACCCGCCCCAAAACATGCCAATATTGATGAACACAAACGACACGCCGATGGCCGATACCAGTGCGGTTAATTTAGGTGCTTCCCGAATCGGCTTATAGGCCAACTTTTCGACCGACCAATTTAACCCAGCAGTAAAAAACGGCACCGTTAAGAATAATAACGGCAACGCGATCCACGGCGATAATTGTTCACCACCACACAGGCCAACAATGGTTAATGCGAGAAAGCAGCCCAGCATCATCACATCGCCATGGGCAAAATTGATCAACTCAATAATCCCATACACCATGGTATAACCGAGCGCGATGAGCGCGATGATCAAGCCATTCGCCAGACCCGTTATCAGTAATTGGATAATCAGTTCAGTGGTGGTCATGACCAAATCAGAGTGAGAAATTTATTTTTAAAATAGAAAATAAAGGAGCAGCAAGCATCCGAGAAGGTGAGGGGTTAAAATTCACTGACCCAACAGCTTAACAAAAGAAAACGCTCCATTTACCACGGTATTGCCACTCATCAGCGCCAACGTGGTATCGCCATTGTCGTCAAATGACCATTTTCCCAACGCGCCATCATAATTTTTTGTCTCACGTAGCGCTTGCAAGATTGCTGCGCGATCTTTTTTGCCCGCGCGTACCATGGCATCCAGCGCGACTTTGGTGCATTCATAAGCGTAGATGGCGTAGCCTTCGGGCTCAATTTTATACACGGTGCGATAGGCATCGACGAACGCTTTGCCTTTTCCGGTTTGTTGTTCTGGCGGGATACCACCGAAGGTGATAAACACGCGATTTTCTAGCGCTGCATTGCCGGCGGCATTTATAAGCGCCGAATTATAGAAGGCATCTGGCCCCATCAGTTTCGCAGTTAATCCACCGCTCTGCATATCCTTAGCCAATTGTCCGGCTCCGGTTTCGGTGGTTCCGCCGAAATACACCAAATCAGGGCGGGCTAAACGCAATTTATTGATAAGCGATTTATAGTTGCCCGATTTACCATCGATGCCTTCGGTGCCGACTACCGTTAATCCCAATTTCTCGGCATTTTGCTGAAACATTTTCGCAATACCTTGACCATACAATTCACGATCGTGCAATACGAATACTCGTTTTGCACCTAATTCTTTTGCCCAGGCGGCACCAACTGCACCTTGAATATCATCGGCGGGCACGACGCGGAAATAATTAATGCTGCCACTGGGGCGATAAACGGTCGGTTCATTTGCTTCACCAACATTGGGCTTGGTTAATCCAGGCCAAGTATTCGCCGGTGATATCATCGCCAAGCCAGCTTGATTTAATTTTGGCATCGCAATTTTCGCCGCGCCTGAATTATACGTTCCGATATAAACCATGACGTCGGGATTGCGGATGGCTTTATCTGCGTTGGCAGCTTCTACCGCAGGATCCCAGGCTCCGCGTTCGGGCGAAGCATCATCCCAATCTTCGTAAGTCAGTGAATAATTCGTCCCGCCTACGGTTAATGTTCTTTGGTATTCGTCTAAGGCCATTTTGATGCCATTGACCATGGAGGTTGTCTGCGCATTCGCACTGCCGGTGCGTGGCAAACTGCTAACGATGGTAATGGTGTCGACGGCGATCAGTGCGGACCCAAAAATTGTTCCAAGGGCAGATCCCACCAGTAAGCGCATCGTGCTGGTCATCCATGATCGCATAACGTTACCCTCCAAGCGGTTGGCAGCAGGGTAGAAACACTGTGCAGGGGGCAAGAAGGGGTTCGCACAGCAGATTGGCGAGCGTTAATCATTAGCCATACACCCGCTCACCACATCAGCGCCCTCCTCCGCTTTTCAGTTGGTCCGGACCACCCGCCTTGCAGGATCCGACCTCCCTTTTACCAGACGTGGGTAACGCCCCGTCATCACGGAGCTTCCCATGATTCGTTTGCCCCTTGTTGCCGCCCTGTGCGCGGTTTGTTGCGCGCCTCTGTTTGCCGAAGAAAAGGCACCTGCCACGACGACTCCGGTGGCTGCTGCTGGTGCAGCGGCTGGTTGGACTAGCGATCAAAAGGCGAGTTATTTAATCGGCACCCAGATGGCCAAGCGTTTAAAGCCATTTGCTGCGGATTTAGATACGGCCAAAATCATCCAAGCCATTGAAGATGTGTTCGCCGGAAAAGAATCAGCCGTTCCTGCCAGCGAAGAACAAGCTGTCATGCAAACCTTCCAAGAAGGCATGCAAGCCAAAGAAGCCAAGCGCGGCGAATCACGCAAAGGTGACAACGTTAAATGGCTGGCCGAAAATGGCAAAAAAGAAGGCATCAAAAGCACCGCAACGGGCTTGCAATACCAAGTGATGAATGCCGGTGGAGGCAAACAAGCCGCCATGGGCACCACCGTGACGGTCCATTATACCGGCACGTTGCTGGACGGTACCAAGTTCGACTCATCAGTTGATCGCGGCGAACCAGCCGACTTCCCACTTAATCCAGGTGGTTTAATCCAAGGTTGGTTGGAAGCCATCCCGATGATGAAAGAAGGCGATAAGTGGAAATTATTTATTCCATCCGACCTCGCTTACGGCGAACAAGGTAACCAAGGCATCCCACCAAATTCATTGCTGATCTTTGAAGTCGAACTCATCAAAGTCGGCGGCGGCGCTCCAGCACCAGCTGATGCCGGTGGCATTCAATTAAAATAATTTATTACCGTCATGGGTGATAACGAACGAGGTCGGGCTTATGCTCGGCCTCTTTTTTTTGGATTTGAAATTGAAGATTTCATCCCACGGTTTCATTCGCCCAGATCCCATCATCCGATATTTTTTTGATGTTGAGGCAGTGCCGATGTGGTGGGATAAAATCCAAATTTAGGCTTTCGACCGAATGCGGTGATCCTGACGGTCTCGGTACCGAATGCTTCGGCTGATGTTTGAGGCAAGATTATTACCGTCATGCAGGGCGCTGACTTGGATACGTTGGCCATCAAAGCGCTGGGTCTGATCGTAAGTTAGTAGCATAAAAAAGCCAATAATGAGCGGCTAAATCAACTTACTAGTAGCGGAAAAAAGGGGCACATGCGGGGACCAAATTAATGGTGATCGTTAGCGACTACGACGAATAGCAACTTAGGAGAAGACCACGAGAATGACTCGAGCGTGTGTGTCTGTTGAGCCCCAAAAGAGTTGCCAATCGTTGTATTGAGTTCTGCGTGAACCAATGCTACAAATTAAAGATCAGTTTGAAGCAAGTCGCTTGTAGTTAATCACTAGATAACGACCTAGTTTAAACCTTGGTTGGCTTTACTCATCGGATTGATCCAGAAAGGCGCAACGCTTGTTTGATGTCACTTTATTTCAGCGCGCGGCGGCCGGTAATTTTGATGCTTTAGTTGCTTTGATAACTGCTGCTGGTCCATCACTGCGTTTGGCGATCGCGGCACATAGCCCAAAGACTTCAATTATCCCAATTTTAGAGCGTGCCATTTGGTCAGTAATTCGCCAACAGCTACCAATGCGCGATGAACAGGTGTTGCCAGAAGAATGGTTAGCGCGTTTGATGACGGGGCCGATTCGTCTTCATTTGCAAACGGCAGATCAGCAAGCAATTACTGCCACGGATATGTTGTCGCATCAAGTCGTGCAAGATTGTTTATCGGCCATTGATCGACGCCAAGAAAGTGGAGTAAATGAATTAGCTCAGCGCATTGCCGCTTTAGATGCACCGACGCGGCAATTGATTGAGCGTCGTTATCGTGATCGTCAGAGTTTAATTAACTTGGCGGCGGGGCATGCAGGTGGTCAGTCAGCTGTCGCCAATGCGCTTTGGTTAGCGCGGGCTCACTGTGACTGGCGTGGCATTGCGCGCATCAGCGAAAATAGCGATAGCATGATGCCGGCGTTGCTCGAAGAATGGCTGTCTGATACCATTGATCGTGAATCGCGTGCGCTATTGGCAATTAATGTGGGGCGTGATTTAGATCGCGCTGCACAAGTGCTGCGGCAAATACGCGTGCATATGGCATTGGATACTTTTTATCGGCCATTTACCATGAGTGATGCTGAAATTTTAGCAGGAGTAGCCATTGATGCCGTTGCTCAACGCGTGGTTATTGGCGCGGCTCCCACCAGTTTGGTGCCATCGCGCACGTCGGTAAAAGCATCGCGCCCGTCAGGTCGATCACCGGCACCTATTTTACGCAGTGATGAAGGATCGTTATCGCGTTCGTCACCAATGCCTTGGATTATTTCGGGAATTTTAGTCTTAGGTGGGATTATAGGATTAATTGCACTGTCATTTAATCGCGGTCCATCACCAGTGCAGATGAATTCATTGCCTCCGATTTCATCTGCGGTGCCGGTACCGACAGCGAATGCGCCAAACCGTAGTTCACAGGCTCCAGGGACGACCTCGTCAAATAAACCGGTTGATCCGGCATCCACGGAATTCCGTGTGTCGATGCTGAATCCGTCAACGGGGCCGTTTATGTATGCCAAACAGAC
>CANETI010000080.1 GCA_947440715.1 Planctomycetota bacterium
CCTCTCTAAAACTCCGCGAATCGCTTGTAATAATCCGTCTGGGTTGAACGGCTTCTGAATAAAATTAATCCCAGGTTTTAATACGCCATGCTGCACAATAGCGCGGTCGGCGTAACCCGACATGTATAAGACCCGCATATGTGGGCATAATGGTTGTAAACTAGCGGCAATTTCACGACCACTCATTTGCGGCATGATCACATCGGTAAGCAAGAGATCGATGCTACCTTGTAATTTTTTAGCAATGCCAAAGGCCTCAACCCAATTACTGGCCACATGGACTTGGTACCCTTGTGCTTCAAGTACCTGCATGACCAATGAACGCACATCGTCTTCGTCTTCTACCACCAGGATGGTTTCATTGGTTTTTCGTTTCCTCAATGATCCAGATGTGGCGTCTGTTTCCTGCCCATGATCCACGTTAATGGCTGGTATATGGACACTCATAGTGCATCCGGCGCCTGGACTAGAATCAATCGTCAGGAACCCATTCGCCTGGGTGACGATACCGTACACGGTAGCTAAACCCAAACCGGCTGCTGGCGCGCGCGTGGTAAAGAATGGTTCAAACACACGGGATTGCGTCGTTTCATCCATGCCGTCGCCCGTATCGCGAATGGCTAGGCGCACATAGGTGCCCACTCGCGCTTGCACATGAGTTCGAACAAATGTTTCGCTCACGCTATAATTGTCCGTGCTGATGTGTAATCGACCACCATTCGCCATCGCCTCGCACGCATTCACCACGACGTTTAAAATAACTTGTTCTAACTGCGCAGGATCAACCGACACGCACAATAAATCGGGATTCAATTGCAGTGATAAAGCAATGCCTTCGCCAGTTAAACTATGTAAGGCACGATCCATGTCGGAAATCACATCATTTATTTTTACGATTTGAGCTGGTCCGACATGTTTGCGACTAAAGGCTAACAACTGACGCACTAATTTCGCCGCTCTTTCACCCGTTTGATGAATAATATCTGCCTCAGTCCACAGCGGATCTTCTGGTTTCAGACGCGATAATATACGATGACTACGACCCGTTATGACGGTTAATAAATTGTTAAAATCATGTGCCACACCACCGGCTAATTTTCCGATAGCGTCTAATTTTTGCACTTGCGCTAGTTGTTTTTCTAATGACTTACGTGCCGTAATATCTTCAAAGAATGCTAACAATCGTTCATCCGCAGATTTATCATCACGAACCGCCACCAGCGACGTGCTTAGCACCCAGCGTTGGGTGTCGCGTACCACCGTGAGTTCAACACCTCTCACCTGCTCTCCATTCCACGCTTGATCGCACAGCGCTTGAAAGGCCAACACAAAAGCCGCATCGGTTATTACCGCGACCGATTCGTGTGGGTGCCAAGCAAAAATCGCAGTCGCAGCAGGGTTTGACACCACCACGTTACCTTGGCGATCAATCATCACCTGACCTATTGGTGAAGCACTAACCAACGCGCGAAATTGCTCCGCCGTGACGTCTAATGATGTCGTTTTGCCAGGAGGCATGGCCGCTTAGCCTTGTCCGTGAAATGGTTCATGAGACTTACAGCGTTGAATATGAATATCTTTGCTAAACATCGACCTTCTTTGTCTGGCAAAAACTCGCGAGTCAAATGACAAATAAACGCTCCGACTAGTAGATCGAACACATTAACTGATCAAAGATGCGTTATCGGTGGCTAACTGCGCTAAACGCTGACGTTGTGCGGGATCGCCCAATTGACCGCACGCTGCCATCACCGCATCGCCCTTGGTCCGGCGGATGCGGACGTGAACACCGGCTTCTTTGATCATCAGATGAACTGCGTCGACGCGTTCGGCTGACGTCGGCACTTCGTTGCTGCTCGGGATGGGGTTGTAGGGAATTAAATTCACCAACACGGGCAAGCCATCACACCATTTGATTAATGCATCGATGTGTTCATCACGATCATTTACGCCCGCCATTAATACGTAACTAATTAATATATTACGACCGCCGGTTAGGGGAAACGCGGCTAAAGCGGCGCGCAAGGTCGCTAAATTATAAAGGCGATTGACCGGCATTAAGCTGCCGCGCAACTCATCATTAGCGGCCGTTAGGCTGACGGCTAAATTAACTCGATTGAGTCCCAAGGCCGGCATGCGCTCTAAGCCATCAACGCGTCCGACCGTCGATATGGAAATATGGCGATGCGCCACGCGTAATCCACTATGGTCGGTTAATACCGCTACCGCTTGCGCAACCGCATCTAAATTATCTAACGGTTCACCCATGCCCATAAATACGACATTACGCGGCACTACCCCCGCATACGCGGCGACGGCAACGACTTGCGCAACGATTTCCTCGGGCTGCAAATGCCGCAATAAACCCATGGTCGCGGTGTGACAAAAACGACAACCCATGCGACAACCAACTTGCGAAGACACACAGACCGTGGCGAATCCGCCTTGTTCGGTTCCGCCGCCCATAGGAATTAATACCGATTCAATTTCTTTTCCATCGCGTAATCGCAACACTAATTTTCGCGTTGTGCCCAACAAAGGATCGTGCGCCGTATATTCATTAATAATGGTCGGTAATTGATCTCTGCCAATTAAAGTTGAAAGACGGTCATAAATCCCAGGGACATCACGTTCGGCTTCTTGCCATTCTGGTAACACCTGTGGTTCGCAGCGGCCAGTGGTCATTATTTGACGATACAAGGCGCGATGAAAGCGATCGCAATAACCAACGCTATCCCGCAGGTACGCGCTGAATTGAGCGAACGTCAAACCCAACACATCGGTACGTGCAGTGGTGTCCATCGGCGGGATAAGCTACATCAGGATCTGTCAACGAAAGGAGCGACTCCCGAACCGGCGGTTTTGCCTTCAGGTACGATTGCGTAACCACGTTGCCAATGACGGGTTAATGCCTTGCGCATCGGTGTGCTTCCGCACCACGACATCCGCACCAGCTTGTACAATGATGTGGCTGGCGCTGACGACACTGGAATAGCCAACAATCACTGTTCGCGAACGCCGCTCGGTTGCACGCAAGGCGCGAGTCACGTGGTCACCGCGTTCACCATTCAAATAATAATCCATCAACACCACATCAGGTGCGTTACCTTGTTGTTGCTCTATTTTTGCAAATACAGCGACCGCCTCTGCCCCAGAATAAAAATTCACTAGCGTCACCCACGGCATGGTCGCGACGGTGCTAATAGCAGTCACATGGTTCGACTCACTGTCATCGATCAACCAGACCAAGATTGGCTTCGTAGGCAGGGCTGTTGGCATGACGATAGTTAGACACGCATTGACCTAGGAGCAAGTCGCTGTTCGAGCTGAATGGCCTGCCTCACTTTTTATCCCTGCATAGACAGTCGATCTAAGCCGTTTAGAACCCCACGCGTGATTCCCGGCAATCCCTTTACTTACATTCGTCCAAGCAAAACGGCACGTGGCGCTTTAGCGATGACTGGTCGTTTAGTGATCGTCGGTTTGCAAGCCGTGGGTGAATTAGGCCAATTGCTCAAAGACGTCATGCTCGCGATGTATTATCAGCCGCAGCGGCGCGAAACTATTGTCACGCAACTTTACCATATCGGCTATTTAAGTTTACCCGTCGTTATTGTCAGTGGCATGGCCATCGGTTTAGTGATGGGGGTACAAGGCTATACGACATTAATTAAATTTAATGCTGAAATTATGTCCGGGCCATTGGTTAATTATGCCTTAGTCAGCCAGCTCGCTCCTATTTTTACCGCGCTAATGGTTGCTGGTCGTGTCGGTTCCAATATGGCCGCCGAAATCGGCACCATGAAAGTCACGGAACAATTAGATGCCTTGCGCGTCATGGGCACCGATCCGATTGCCTATTTAGTGGTTCCTCGATTTATTGCCTGTGTTTTATTATTACCGCTACTCACCGCACTTGCTTGCATCGTGGGTATGTATTCCGCTCATGTTTTGGTGGTGGATATATGGGGCGTAGATGGTGGTGCCTATTGGCATCAAACACGTAATTTTATGCGCGCATGGGATACGTTTGTTGGTCTATCAAAGACCCTGGTCTTCGGCGGCATTATTTGCTTAGTTGCCTGTCGTGCGGGGTTGATGACACGCGGTGGTGCAACTGGCGTTGGTGAAGCCTGCACACGCGGGGTGGTTCAAGGCAGTATCTTGTCCATGATCGCGAACTTCGTTCTGACACTTATGTTCAATAAAGTATGGAGCGTGATAAACGCCCCATGAGCCAGCAAGCCATCATCATCGGTGGCGGCATCATTGGCCTTTCCAGCGCCTGGACGCTGTTACAGCATGGCTGGCGCGTCACGGTATTAGACGCTGCTCCTGAAGCTCGTGAAGCCAGTTGGGCCGCTGCCGGAATGTTGGCTCCACATCACGAAGCGGATGAAGCCACGGCCTTATGGCGACTCGGGATAGACAGCCTGCAACGCTGGCCATTATTTATTGAACAATTAGGACAGGAACATATCGCCGTTGACTTGCATATAAATGGCGGACTGATGCCATTATTAGATGACAACGATGCTACGGCGATTGAACGAAAGCGAACCTTTCTCACCTCACATAATATTCCCGTGCGTTGGCTAGAGCGCCACGAATTGATCACCGCCGAACCAGCCATTGCCGCCACCTGTCATGGCGCGCTGCTGTTACCCGGTGGCCAGGTCAATCCGCGGCTGATGTGCACGTTGCTGCAAAATGCGCTGACCGCGCACGGTGGCATATTGCGCTACCACACGCCCGTCGCCAGCATTACCGAACGACGCGTTCAACTTGCCAACGGCGAAATACTAGCAGCCGATGAAATTATTCTGGCGAGCGGCGCCTGGACCCCTCAGCTTGCCGCGCTAGCTGGCATCGACCTTCCAGGGGAACCGGTCAAAGGGCAAATGCTGCGCCTACGCGCGCCCGATGGCCTCCTGAATCGGTTTATTCATTGCCATCATGCCTATTTGGTGCCACGTCGCGGCCTGGGGCTCGTCGTCGGGGCAACCATGGTCATGGCTGGCTTTGACCGCAGCGACGATCCCGCTGCCATTGAACGCCTCGCCGCTGGCGCTCGACGATTAGTCCCAGCCCTAGCCGATGCCCCTGTCGTAGAGCAATGGACCGGCTTACGTCCGCGTCTGAACAGTGGCCTGCCGATCATCAGCCGCCTGCGCCCTGGACTGATCGTGGCCACGGGGCATTTCCGCAATGGCATCCTGTTAGCGCCCATCACCGCAGCAGCAGTACACAGCATTGCGGTGCAGCAGTTGCCCCCCTGCGATTTAGCACCTTTTGCTTGCCCGCAGCTTTCCAGTTCCTGAATACAGCACCCACCAAGCCGCAGATACTTTAAGTACTGTAGTTTGCCCATCACTGGTTCGTGAGTTAGACTTTATCACTTACCAGCCCACTTTCCCGGTAGCTGTTAACGAAGGCTTTTTATGTCAGATATTCTTATTGTCGAAGATAACCCCGTAAATCAGAAGCTCATTGCGTTTCTGTTAGCTCGCGCGGGATATACGTACGAAGTGGCGGATAATGGTGCCGACGCCCTGCAATGCCTTGATAAGTCAAAATTCAAATTGGTATTGATGGATATGATGATGCCGATCATGAACGGCTACGACGCCACCAAGGCCATCCGCGCCAATCCTAAAACCAAAGACCTGCCCGTCATCGCCCTGACCGCCAATGCCATGAAAGGCGAAGACGAGAAATGCCGCGCCGCCGGTTGCAGCGACTTTTTGGCCAAACCCTATTCCAAAGACCAAATCCTCAACGCGATCTCCACCTTGATCCGCAAGAGTGAACAAAGCACCGAGCCCAAGCCCTAAGCCGATCAGCGCCTAAAATGACCACCTGGCGCGGTATTTTCATCAGTAAATCAGCCGTAATTCAATACTAATTCAAACGCAAACAACCACCTGACCTGGGACGCGAAAACACCCTGCCAAAAAACATAGGGTTGTGCTCCGAAACAGTGTCGATAGATAGTGCCCCCTCACTGATGACGCGCTTGTAGCTCAGTTGGTAGAGCAACAGACTTTTAATCTGTGGGTCCTGGGTTCGAATCCCAGCGAG
Source organism: Planctomycetota bacterium (assembly GCA_947440715.1). Classification (GTDB taxonomy): domain Bacteria; phylum Planctomycetota; class UBA11346; order UBA11346; family UBA11346; genus BOG-1363. The sequence goes on from CANETI010000080.1 coordinate 6,082, forward strand.
CGCACCACTTAAACCCCTGCAAGATAGTAACTTGCAGGGGTTTGTTTTGGGGTGGTGAGTCTCGGTTTTTTTCGGGCCTACCCCGGGCACACTTTCAACGCAAATACCTCATGAATGCCTCATGAGTATAGTGCTGGGTTCACAACCATCAAAGGTCCACGTCTTCGGGTAATTTTTGAACGTGTAAACTCGTGACGATTTCCTATTTATCTGCGGAGATCAGACGTGGCGCACAACTTCGCCATTTGAGTAACGAACTTTAGCTAAATGTGCATATTTATCGCTTGCTGCGCGATAACCTAACGAACAACAGACTGCCGTGCTGTAACCTTCGGCACGCAAACCTAGGATTTCATCAACTTGTACTGGGTCGAAACCTTCCATTGGGCACGCATCAACACCCAATACGGCGCAGACAGCCATTAATTGACCAAGGGCAATATAACATTGTTTGGCTGCCCATTCAGTCGTCATGTAGCCCTTGGATTGGAATCCACTCATCATGCCCTGATAAGCAGCAAGACTCTCAACTGTAATTCCGCGCTGTTGTGCCGTGCTTGCAATAAGACGAGTGATATCATTGGAATTTAGTTCTCGTTTAGCCGTCAAAACCACGTGATGTGAACAATCAGTGACCTGACTTTGGTTCCAACTGGCAGCACGCAATTTTGCTTTAACTGCATCATTAGTAACCACGACAAACTTCCATGGCTGTAAGCCAAAACTAGAAGGCGTTAAAATCAACGACTGTTCGATAGCCGTCCATGTCTGAGCAGGAATTTTTTTACTTTGATCAAAAACCTTGGTGGCGTAACGCCACTGCAGTTGTTTGGTGAGGTCTATTGGAGTAAGAGTGGACATGGGTTATTCCTTGATTGTCGATGCACATATTTTACTGACGAACTCTCTGCAATCAAAAAACACTAACTTGCCACGCTTTTCGGCACTCCCCTATGCATTGAAAATCATCACTCGTTACCCGACATTCCAAGCGCAATAGTTGTGCTCACCAATTGCACCTACACTAAAAACGTTCTATGTTCGCACTCATGCGACCATACCAACGCTTCATGCTGATCCTCTGTGCTTTGTTCACCTGGTTGGATTCGATACACGCGGCTGACATCGACGTCTATTTATTGGCTGGCCAATCCAACATGGATGGGCGGGGAAAAACCACTGAATTGGATGCGGCATTACAAGCGCCCATGACCAATGCCCAAATTTGGTATCGTAATCCACTTGCCGATAGCGCGGATTGGAAGCCATTGGCCCCTGGGTTTAGTATTCCGCCTGGGCACAAAAATGGACTCCCAGGGCCGACGTTTGGCCCAGAATTGAGTTTTGCGACGACGTTATTGATTAAAAAACCACAACAAAAGCTCGCTTTTATTAAAGGCTCGAGAGGTGGTTCTTCCATGGAAGAATGGTCCCCAGGAACCGCTGGCGATGCACAATCTTTTGGGCCCCTCTACCGTAGTTACCTAGAGACCATCGCCATGGCGAAAACTGCTCTGGAGCAACAGGGCCATAAACTCACCATTCGTGCGCTGCTGTGGCACCAAGGCGAGTCGAACGCGAAAGACACCAGCGAAGTTTATCAAGCTAAACTCGTCAATTTTATTAATCGCATCCGAGCGGATATAACGTTACCGACCTTACCCGTATTGGTGGGCGAAGTCATCGATAATGGTAAACGTGATAGTATTCGCGCGGCACAACGCGCAATTCCGCAAGCTGTGCCACATGTGTATTTTGTTCACGTTGATGGACTGACCTCAAGCGACAATGGCACGCATTTTGATACCAAGAGCCAATTAGAACTAGGCCAACGCTTTGCCGCCGCGTGGTTGCAAGCCAGTAAATAAATTACGCCGTTACCATCACGAATGAATTACGCGGCCCACAATCCCAGTCCCAAGCGTTGCAAACAGGCGAGCCAAGCATTTCGCTCTTTCACGCGCACTAATTTTAAGAGACACTGAATTTTTTCATCTTCCGTTAGCGCACGTGGGCGATTTTTTAGCGTCATGCCTATTTCTTCGGGCGTGCGATTATCTTTGCGAACATTACATTTGCGACAGGCGGTTACGACATTCAGCATAGTGTCGGGGCCACCGCGACTGCTTGGAATCACATGATCACGTGTGCCGGTGGTCATGCTCACGCGGGTGCCGCAATATTGACACTCAAAATTATCGCGAATGAACACGGCCTTGCGATTCGGTACATTAAATACCTGACGACGACGCACCGTTTTTACTTGGTAGCGCATCAGGACCACCGCCGGTAAATGAAAAACACAATGCTGACTGCGCACGACGTCGGGATATTCTTCTAACGACACGGCCTTGCCCGACAGCACTAAACCAAGGGCATCGATCCAATGTTCTTCGATCGCGAGAAATTCATAACTAGCGTTGAGTACCATGCAGCGCGACATAGCTCCTCCGACTTGCGGCGGAGTATGGGAGCCGCAACAGGGAGGAAATAAGAGATTTCACTCGGTTCGGCATTTGATTGGTCCGATGTCCGATGTCCGATGTCCGATGTCTCTTACTATTACAGTATAAACTGCTGCCATTAGTTTTGCTGCCAACCTGTTGGCAAACAACCGTCAGGACCTTCATTTTTTTACGGCCGCAACGATTAATCAAAAAAAATGTACGCCCTACAAGACATCGGACATCGGACATCGGACCAGAAAATGACTTTATTTAATCAACACATCCAAAGCCGGGGCGCCAGCGACTAACAAATACAACGCTGAAACGATAGCCAATGCTGCTGGCACTAATTTGTAGCCGACCCACATGCGAAAAATGGCGGGTGAACCGGTGTCTTGGCGTTGATCTGATTGCGGGGAAACGGCGGTTGGTGCCATGATGGCGTGCATGGCGATGCAAATTTTAAATAAACCAAAGGTCAGCAGCACCAAAGCCACATTGGTTGAAAATGGCACCAAGGTGAGTTTGAACATTAACGACGTCACCGCAAAAAGAATCGACAGGACGAAGGCGCCAAATACTAAAAATAACACGACACGGGTTCCGCTATGCGGAGCCCGTGTCGTGGTTGGCGTTACTTTATCATTAATCCCAGCGCTCATTGCTGACCAGTCG
>CANETI010000081.1 GCA_947440715.1 Planctomycetota bacterium
ACCAAAGCCTGATTCACCTTTATCCATTATTAAACCATTATTTATTCAAGAGATTACTAAAAAGGAATTTACATGCGCTCGATGACGGGATTTGGGATAGGCACTTCGACCCATGAGCAAATCGTTATTACCGTGCAAATTGCGGCAGTGAATCATCGCGGTTTGCAGGTACATGTGCGCAGTGATTTGCGTGATTTAGCCATGGACGAATTAGTGAAGAATGAAGTGCGTAATGCACTTCAGCGTGGCAGTATTACCGTGCAGGTACAAGTGCGCCAACCAACGGGGGTTACCTTTGATCGTGATCGCGTGGTCGCTACCTGGCGGCAACTAGCTCAATTGGCGACCGAATTGAACGCGCAGATGCCGACCATCGATCGCGTCATGGCCATGGTGGGGAACGAGAGCTCCTCGCCACAAGTGAGTTATGAGCCAATTTTACGCGATGCGTTAGCCAGAGCGATTGCGGCAATTACTCAGGAACGAGATCGTGAAGGGCAAGCCCTGACACGCGCTTGTTTGGAGCATGCCGCTGGAATTCGTCGAATATTACCAGCATTACGCAGCGCGGCGGATGTGCGTGCGGCTGCGTATCGGACGGCGGTGCAAACCCGTGTGAGTGAATTATTAGCGGGGCAGCCGTTGACTCATGAACAATTAATTCGAGAAGTGGCGTTATATTCCGAGCGTATTGACGTTACGGAAGAATTAGTGCGTTTAGGTGCGCATATAGATGCATTAGATACGTTGATTGCCAGCAGTCAGGATGATCAGTTAGGACGCAAGTTAGATTTTTTGTTACAGGAAATTGGTCGAGAAATAAATACTACGGGCGCAAAAAGTAATGATACGGCGCTCACTAATATCGTATTAGAAGCGAAGGCGCTGATTGAACAGTTGAAAGAACAATCTGCTAATGTGATTTAATTATGGCGCGACAGGTCACCATTCATCGTATTCATGCTTGCCCACAGTGTGGATTTCGTTTTCGCGGGCGTGTTGAAACCTACCTGCATCCCAGTCCATTCGCACGACGTATACAAATGGGTATGATTTGGATCATGTTTCCGGCCTTGGCTGGCGTAGCGGCATTTATTGCGCTGACCAAAGATGACCAAGGTCATATGATCTCATTCGCGGGCGATAAAAATTTAATCATGCTGCTGATGTTCACGCCCACGTTGCTGATGTATGCGTGGTTTACTTTGCTGCCTAAACAATTGACTTATCGCTGTCCGCAATGTTCTTGGAATGTGACGTACTCGGCGAACCGTGCGCCGCCGCTGCCGCCTGGGGATAAGTCGACATCTGATGAGGAGTCATCATAAAAAACCCACGCCCTTCGGCGTGGGTTTTTTATGATGAAAACAGCAACGATAATTTAGTGGAAGCGACGTTGTTTAAGTGTGCCGTAATGCAGTTTATTACATTCGAGCATTTTGACGCCCAATGATTCGTTGGTGGGGTTCTTTTCCACTAATGCGGCATAAATAGCGCGGGCTTCATGTAATTCTTTATACGATTGTTCGTATAATTGGTCGCGAGCGGGTGTATTTCCGGCATCAAGTGCTTTATTGTATAAGTCGCGGCCTTTGGCGAATAAGGCATCGGCTTTGCCTTCATCGCCCGTGGCGGCGCTGGCGATGAGCGCTTTGTCATCGTCTTCTTGCGTCGGCTGTTTTTCAATTTTGGCGATGGCTTCTTTATCCTCTAATTTTTTCGCGCGTGCTAATTGTGCCTCGCGTCGGGCCATTTCTTCGGTGCGGCGACGATCTTGTTCAAGTTTTGCTGCTTGCAGCACTTCTCCGGTTTTGCCGTCGTAATAGAGGCGCGCTTGTTTGCCTTGTTCAGTATCGGAAAACTTACGCGCGATAATTCCCATGAAGGCATCTGCTTGCTTTTTATTTCCATTCTTCACATGGCTGACGATGTTGGCGTATAGACCAGCGGCTTTATCTTCACGGACGCGAGATACCAAATTAGGGTCTAAGACGACCGCTTGGTTTAACATCTCGGTTACGAATTCATCTATGCGATTACGGTAGGCAAATTTACCAGCGTCGTACCACGCTAGTGGTTCATTGGCTAAGTTGGAGTTTCGTAGGCGATTAAGACGCGTTTCGAATTCTGCGCGCTTTTCTTTGATGATGGCGGCGTAATCAGGCAGAGTGACTTCACCAATGATGTCTGCAGGCAAGCTGCTCGGGATGTAATCCTTTTTCCCTTTGATCAGAAAGGCGACCTTGCCGGTTTTACGTTGTGCGGCGATATAGTCTAAAGCGTTACGTTCAATGGGAGTCGGATTATCAATGCTGGCAATGGGCACGGCCATAGATGGCAAGCCGGCGCCAGTTTTCAACAGAACGAGACTTGGATGCGTGTCATAATAACGAATCAACTCGTCTTTATCGTCTTGTAATTCAGCGAATAATTTTTCAATGGCAGCCGCGCCATTAACAATGTCTTGGGCATGGACACTGATGGCCGGCGAGACGGACATGGTGGCAACTTTACGTGCCTCCATGGATGCCTTGGCCCATTGCATGGTGCTGTAGGCTTCCTTGGCTTTTGCTAAAATTTCTTGGCCGCGAACATCATCGGTAAATGTTTTTGGTTTTTCAGGTGCGGGCTTATCGATTTGTGGCTTGTCGGTACTCTTCACGGCGACAGTTGGTTTAGCCTTGTTGCGATCGACTTCGTGATTTTTGTCGACTAAATCCGTTTTCACGTTTTGCGGAGCCGTGGGTTCAGGTCCTTTATCGGCTGGGGCTTTAGCCGTGCCGAACCACTGCCGGGGCAGATCAGGAGCAAAGATATAGATGCCGCCTGCGCTGAGCGTCACGACGGCGACGAGCAGCCAGAGTCCGCCGCCTCCGCCAGAGCGGCGAACAGGACGAGTAGGCGGGCGATTTTTGGTAGCTTGGTTCATTTGGGGCGATCCTTAGCACATGATCACAGATAAAACGGAGTGGGAGACAGAATAGTTCACTGAAATAATCAAACGTCTCTTAAGGACGATCATACTAACCTTGAATAATGGCGGCTCAACTCCCGCTGGAGTGGTATCGGCGAATGCCGGTGCGCCACAACCAGCTGGCTAAGAGCAAGCTGGCCAAGGCTATGATGGGTGTGAGCAGGGCGGGAAACGGGTCTCCGCCACGTACGAGGTAACCTGCTGGATAGAAAGCGACAAAGGAAAACGGGATGAAACACGTGATAATCAGCTTGAGTGCAGGATGGTAGATACCGGCCGGCCATCGGCCAAGCTCCATGAGGTTATAAACTGGTGGCACCATGCCCACGCGATCTTCAAACCAAAAACCAGTAGCGGCAAAGGCCATAAAAACTGCTACCACCACGGCAAAGGCTGAAATCATGAGGACGATTAACAATGCGAGATGGAGGACGCTTATGTCAAAGTTCGGCAGATTAATGATCGCGGTGACCATGACGCCGATGCCCAGTAGCACGCCGGTTAAATCTTCTATCGCGATACGATCGAAACAAATTTGTAGAAAAGCTGGATAGGGACGCAGTAAGACGCGGTCAAGGTTGCCTTGGATAATGTACAGATTGCTCAGCTGATACAGGTTGCCGCAGAAGGCGTGAAATAAACTGATGGGCACCAAGCTGAATCCAAGAATGAAAAGGAGTTCATATTGCGTCCATCCATGCAGCATGGGAGTTTTGCTGACGTAGACGTGGAGTAAAATTAAAGCGATGATGCCACGCATATTTTCATCTAATGCAGCCAGGAGCAAATCTCCACGGTAGGCGAGCCGTCGCTTGAGCACGGTGAGAAATAAAATCCAAGCAATACGGGCCGTACGCATGGCCGCGACTATTTCGTCGCATGGGCCTAGGGAAAGTGTGGAAATCAACGGGTAAGGGTGAGCGTGCTGGTGGTGAGCAAGTGGTTACCTGACACTCGCATCTGGCGTCACGACTGGCATGCTTCCGCGCATGCCACACCTCTTATTAATCCTTGTGTTGTTCTCCGATCCGAGCGGTGAAGCGTCGGCCAAAATAATTGCCGAAGAACTTGGACGCATTGGCGGACAACAAGTGCAGGTAGAATTAGGGCCTGCGGCAGTGCAACAGCTCGAAAAGCTTGGCGTAAAACAGCATGATTTAGTGGTGTCACCGAATCTTGCCAATCATTTGACCGCAACGGAAAAACAGCTCATCATTATTCGTTTAGATACACGCTTAGTCGGCGGCGATCGCTTAATGGAGAGTAAAGTGTGGGCTGGAGGGCGCGCTGACAGCCATATATCAATCGCTGGAAATGGCGGCGATCCATTGGCTTCGGCGGTGAGTGGAATTATCCAAGTTATTGGTCCGCGTTTGCCAACCCAACCGGATATTGCTCCTAGTTTGGTTGATGCTGAATTAACCACGTTGGCTGAAGGTAAAGAATGGACGGCTTTGATCGCGCGCTTGGCAGATATTCCAGAGAAAGATCCGCGTCAGCTTTATTATCTCGTAATGGGACATGCACGTTTAGGACATTTCGAAGAAGCTCGTGCGCAATATGCTACGATGCAGGCCAAACACCCTGGGCATTTTTTAACTCGCGCGGCAGAAGTTTTAGTGCCAGAGAGCGCTCGCGCCAATGCAACGCGCGCCAATGATAAGCCGCTTGTCGATGATGGCAGTAACGTATTGCGCGATGCACCGCCGGTCGTGGACGATGGTAGCAACGTCTTGAAGTGAGGTTAAAAAAAAGACCAACTAACGCGGTTAGCGTAGTTTTAATATCCCGAAAATAATCCCAACAGCAGTAGCGATAATAGCGATGTCACGCTCTGTGCTGGGCGTAAGTTGAAGTGCTGCAATTAACAAGAGTGCAGATAATATGGGCAATAGTGGAAATGTAGGTTCTTTTTTTGCCAGTAACGCATTAACGTGGTCGGGTAGTCGGCGATAAGCTTTCCACATGGATTGTAAGTCTTCAATAAAATTTTTAATTTGACCATGAATCGTCGTCAAGCGTGATAACCGAGGACGAATGAGATCGAGCATGTTGATCCCAGGTACTAATTCCATGCAGACACCCTCCAACAAACTGGTGGCGCGCGATAATAACACGGTGTGCTGAGGGAAAATAATGCCATCCATACGGCGCAGAAATTCGGCAATTTTACTGCCTAATTCGACTTGGCGGCGTGAACCCTTAAAGGTTTGTGGATCAAGGTGCGCAAGACTATCATAAACTTCGCGTGCTAACCGTTTTAATTGTACGCGGTCTGCAGTGGGCAGAGTCCATCCTAATTCGACCAAAACATCGACCATGCCGTCGGTATCATGTTCGCGCACGCGGTCTAAAAAACGTCGATATAATTCAGATTCTCGTCGCTCTAAGGTGGCGGTCATGCCAAAATCAATTAACCATAATTTACCATGATCGTAGATCAGGTTACCACCATGCGGATCGGCATGAAAAAATCCGACATCAAGCAACATGTATAAAAATCCATCAATAAGGACATTAGCTAAGCGTCGTCGCTCCGTTGCGGTTAGCGTATGCATGGGCAGTTGTCCAAGGGTAATTCCCTGGGCAAATTCCATGACTAATACTTTTTCTCGCGTGTGCGCCCAGATGACTTGCGGCACTGAAATGCCGCGTTCAGCCAGTCCTGCGCGCAGGCGATCTGCGGCAGTACCTTCGTGCAGGTAATCTTGCTCTTCGCGACTCGTGCGCGCAATCTGCTCGTAAATTTGTGTGAGCGGCCATCCACGCAAGGTGATGCTAACGAGACGCAGGACGATGCGTACTAACCACAGATCCGCCGCGACCGAGTTCGCTAATTCAGGATATTGCACTTTGATCGCGACCAACCGTCCATCAGCGAGCCAAGCACGATGTACCTGTCCAAAACTAGCGGCGGCGAGCGCGGTTTCTTCAATGCGCGCTAGGTGATTGGTAATGCGGCCTTCATAGACATCGTTCAGGACGGGTTCGATGAGGCGAAAAGGCCGCGCTGGTGCTTGGTCGCGTAATGGTGCGCAGGCATCGACATAACTGAGGGGAAATATATCCGGACGGCTTGCAATGAATTGTCCAATTTTTATTAATAAGGCACCATGACGAATGGCATGCGCAACAAACAAACGTGCGCCGTGACGATCAAGCCATCGGCGCCATGGGCGTGTTGGTGCGCGCCAGACCGATGCGATTGTGGCACAAAAAAAATATTGTGGTGTCAACCAAGCGATGAGGCCAAGTCCAAACAGGACGCGAGAAAGCAACACGATGCAGCCTCATTTCAAAGCGATGGTCATCCGATTGCGACAGGCATCAAAAAGACGAACGAACCGACACGATTGCTGGCGTCAGCTGGCGTCGGCTCGTTCGCCAAAATATGTCACGCGGGATGTGGTTACGGTGCTTGAACCTGATGATTGCTTGGCGGCGGTGTTGGTGCCGCTGGCGGGACATCTTTAGGTAGGTGTTTATCAAGCGCATCCAAGCCCGCCTGCAGCACACTGCGTGCGGCCTGGCGTAAATGGCTGGCAGCGTCTTTACCCAGCACGCGGTCTTCTAAGGCTTGAGCAGCCTGACGAAGGTGGGTGCGTGCGTCTTTGAGCTTATCACAGGTATCCATGGCGGGTGCTCCTGGTGACAAGGCTACGCGTATTTTTCATTCGTGCAGCGGTGGATGCGCGAATTGTTCCACGATGTCTCTACTGCATGGACCAACAGCCAGTAAAGAACAAACCCGGAGGGGGGACACCTCCGGGTTTGCTTCGATTCCGAATTGAATTCGCGAGCGATTAGCGGGCGAAGAACTCGATAACTTTTTGAATGTCGACTTGGAATGGAACCTGATCTGCACTAGGCAGTGATTCGATCGTGACCGTCAAGGTGTCGAGGTCGACTTTGATCCCAGGCAAACGTTCCAACACGGGAGCATTGACGCTTAAGCGTAAATCTTCGCGGTTGCGTGCTTTTTCGCGCACGGTGAACGTCGAGCCAACTTTGAGCATTTGGCCAGGACTCTTCGCGCGGTGGTTGTTGATCATCACGTTGCCATGGGTGATCAGCTGACGAGCAGCAGGCATGGTGCGGGTCAAACCTGCGCGCCAAACTAGGTTGTCGAGGCGAGCTTCCAAGACCTGAATCAGGTTGCGGCCCGTATCGCCCGGCATGCGATAAGCTTTTTGATAGAACAACAGCAGACCACGTTCGGTCAGACCGTAGTGGTAACGTAATTTTTGTTTTTCACGTAAACGTTGGCCGTATTCACTGACTTTAAACTGACGCTTTCCAGCGGCAGCTTGTCCTGGTGGGTTCGGGCGACGAGCAGCGGTCTTGGTGGTGAGACCAGGAAGTTCGACGCCGATGCGGCGAATGATGCGCAAACGTGGGCCAGTGTAGCGGGCCATATGACAGACTCCTGATAACCAGTTTATCGAACATCCGCAGACCGGACGTTTTCAACCTGAGGGTTCGGCAGGATGCAAAGGAACGCTCAATTGCAAGAGCCAAACACCTTGGGGTGCCCCGAAGGGAAAGAGGATAATGCAGGGAGCTCTTTGATCAGCAAGGTAGTGCGAGGATTTGAAAACTGAGCGGCCAACAATTAGAATCTTGTTCTAGAGCGCCGTAATCCCTCTAAGGGGTATTGGTACCAACCGTGGTTTGGCTTTAAACCGCTGCGTAAAAAACGAAGCGCTCAAGTCCTGACTAATAAACAATGATTTCGTTCGTTAGTTTGAGTAAGGTTCACGCAATAGGGAGCGTCTATCGAGGCCAACTTGACGATGTTTAGAAAGTTTTCGCAAACCTCTGGGGTTGACCCCAGATAAACCGACGACTCAGAGCTTAAAATCATACGATAACAATGAACGGCGATGTTTTGACCAAATGGGCGACTCCCGCTTGCATCGAAAAGATAGGACACAATAGTCCCCGACCGTGTGACTCAGAAAGTACGCGATAAAACTACATCGTGTACAGATCCAACAGCGAAGGAATTCAAATGAAGCCAGTTGCCTATCTGCTCGTACTCTTAGCTGCTACTGCTTACCTACCGGCAGCCGAAGGCGATGCTCCCCCAAAAGCTGCTGAAACGCCAGAGACCGATTTGCTCGGTAACGCCCTACAAACCATCACCAAGGCGGAAGCCGAAGCGTTAGTTGCGCAAGGGCAGCAGGCGATGGCTGATTCCAATGATAATCCGCGTCGCAGTGTTGATGCGGCGATCGCATTTTCTAAGTCGCTCAAATATTATGAGCAAGTTGGCGATACCGATAAGATTTGCGACATCGAAGCAAATATTTTCTGGTGCAAAAAGCGCATGAATTTGGACGATGTTAAATCGTTCCTGGCGCAAAAATCCGGCGATAAATACGTGGAGGCGGCTTTAGCCAAGGCCGAGTCCGTGGTCAAAAAAGAAGTAACGCAGGATCAAGCTGCGGAATATTTTGCTCGCGCCGAAAAATTTGCCACGCGCAACCCCGCCAATTTTGAACAAATATCAGTGCGTTATTTTGAAGTCGCAGAACGCTTTGTTGGTACCGAAATCGGAATCAAAGCGCAGAAACTCAGTTTGGCCGCGCAACAGAGTCAAATGAAACAAATAAAGGATGCCGAACTCGCAGCTCGTTCGACCCTATTTAATCGTCCAACGAAAATTGCTGGTGGTATTAAACAGGCATCGGTGCCCAGTACCGACGATCAAAAATCTGCGCTTAGCACCATTCGCTCGCTGTATAAAGTCGATTTTGCCAAAAAGAAAACCAATCAGAAGAAAAATCTGATGGACAAATTGATGGAGCAATCGGTTTCGACCAAAGATGACCCCGTGATGCTTTATGGTTTGTTAGAAGCGGCCATGGATTTAGCCATGGAGTGCAATGAATTTTATACCGTTATTGAAGGCTGTGATCGTATGTCGGTGGCCTTTACTGGTGTTGATGCAAAGGAAATGAAGAAGAAAATTCTTGGCAAATCACGTAATGCGAATGTGTTGGCAATACTCAAATTGTTGGACAATGCAGAAGACGCCGATGCCAATAGTGTCGTGGGAAAATATTTCTGTTATGAAGCAGGCAAATGGGACATTGGCTTACCGTTGTTGATG
>CANETI010000082.1 GCA_947440715.1 Planctomycetota bacterium
CTTGACCCGAATAGGCGCGGGGCGGCACCTTAAACGATAAAATACCGGTGGTCTCGCTCTTGCCTCCCACCTGTCCAAATACGACTTCATCTTCCCATAATGGACTAAAACGATCTGCCTTCACCACGCCATACAAACGACCAATGGTAATATCTGAAGCATTAGCAACGGTAAAAGTCAGTGGCGCCGTTTCACCAGCTGTAATTTGGGCCGGGCCATTGAAGCGCATCGATAATGCTTTCTCTGGCATTTCACCCTCGCTGCCCCAGGTAATCGTTGGCGTGCGTTTTGCCCATGCGGCAGCTAATGCGGCAGTTTCTTCGATCGCCGCTTGGCGCACAGGCTTCCCTAATTGTTCTAATAACCAGGCGCGCGATTTCCGTTCCTTATTAGCGACTTCTGCTGCGGCCGAAAACCCCTCGGTGGCAGCGGCTTTGCTCACTAAATCAATCACTAAGGTAGCTTCCTGATCAGGTACAAATTCACGTGCCGCAATACCGGACCGCTTTAGATCTTCGAGTTCTTGGTATTCGGCCAGCCACCCTAATTCATAAGTGGCCTTATGTTCGTAGGCAGATTTGTTGAGCAGAGCAAATTCATCATCTTGTTCACGACTGTTGGTAAATGGAATCAGGTCAACTTCACCATCTTTGCGCATGGCGTGACGCACGAGCTTGACGTCGGGAAGAACACCAATGTCTTGAATCGATACCCCACCAGGCAGTTGGTATTCCTGAATGGTCAATTTGAAACGCGCACCGTTACTTAAGTCTTTAATTGTTTGCACGGAGCCCTTACCAAAAGTGGTTCCTCCAATCACAACCGCACGTTCATTGCGCTGCAAACAACCACTTAAAATTTCAGCTGCACTCGCACTACCGCCAGAGGTCATGACCACCATGGGCACATCTAAAATCTGTCGTGATGAACTGCGGAATATTTGCGGTTCATTATCGCTGGTCACAGTCCGCACGATTTCCTCGCCTTTGGGCAAGAAGAAATCACTGATCAACCGCGCCTGGTCTAATAAACCACCGCCATTAAAGCGTAAATCTAAAACGAATGCTTTCATCGGTCCATTTTGCTGCAAATCCAATACCGAGCGATATAAATCACGCGCCGTTAATCCGTTAAATTCATCCATGCGAATATAACCAACGTCGCCGGAACGGTAAGAACGCATGGAAATAATTTGCACTAAGTCGCGCACAACCGACACGTCCACGGTTTCGGCTTTCGCTTTGCGCTCGACCGTCAGTACCACGGTGGTGCCTTTGGGCCCCTTGATGCGACGGACCGCTTGTTCGAGGCTTAGCCCCGCCGTCTTTTCTCCATTAATGGCAATTATAATGTCGCCGTCCAAAACTCCGGCTTTATCCGCTGGTAATCCCGCCATGACGCGATCGATAGAGACGAGGCCATCTTCTTGATGCAAAAAAGCGCCAATACCGAAAAATTCACCGGCAATATCTTCGCGAAAATCTTTTGCTGGTTCTGGTGGCATCACCACCGTGTGAGGATCAAGGACAGTCAATGAACCGTTAACTAAATTGTAGGCCATATCGCGTTTGCGTTCCGCCGATAAGTCGGATTTATCTACGGCATTTCGCACGCGCTCGATTAAAGCCATGGCTTGTTCTAAAGTCGCTGGCTCTGGGGCAGGTATATCGCTCGTACGATCAGCTACCGTTAATACAATGACGCCATCTTTCCAATTCGTATCGATACTCGCTTCAGAACTTTCTAAGGCGCGCAATGCGCGCTGAACCATCAGTGTCGGTTTGAAACGGGAATCGTCGTAATAATCACCTGCCAAATGGGTACCAATCGTCGGCGCCAAGTCTGGCAAAGCCGGTACCACTTCTTCGCTCCACGCAGGCAAAAGCCCCACCGCTAACATCCATAAGGTCGGGGGCAGTCGGCGAATGAACATGAGGGTCTTTCCTGGTACGTCGGGAGCCTAAGCGCGTACTGGCGTCAGGCCAAGCCTGATAGCGCGCGGACGTCCACGCCACCTGAGACGGCAGGAATACATACGGCCTAGTCCTGGCGATGTTCGCGAATGATCAAATTTCGTCGGTGATACTCACCACTACCATGGTCAAATCATCCTCATGCGGTCGCCCATCGACGAATTGATCGACTTCATTTACGATCAACTTCATCATATCCGTAGGCGTTAATCCAGCTTTCCAGCCCTTTTTTACGGTTTCGGCCAAGCGCTCTTCGCCATAGCAGTCACCCGCATGGTTCGCGGCTTCGGTGAATCCATCGGTGTAAAGGATCAGTTGATCCCCTACGGCCAACTGTGCCGGTGGCGGCGGCGGGAAGGCCCCCATGGGAACGATACCCAACGGCATCCCGCAACTTTCCAGCCAGCGGACTTCGCCTTTGTGCAACCACAGGAGCGGATTGTGACCGGCAGAAACGTAGCTGAAGGTTTTATCCGGATGAATGTCGACCAATGCCGCCGTCATGAAACGACCACTTTGCGTATGAAACAACGCTTCATTTAAGGCTTCAAAAGCGGGATCAATTGCGACGCCCGTGCGCAATTGCTCCTGCACCACGGCGTGCGCCATGGTGGTATAAAGTGCCGCACCTAATCCATGTCCACTAACGTCACCAATCATCGCCAGGAGATGACCACTGCGTTTCATGAAGGAATAATAGTCGCCACCCGTTTCATCACATGGCCGTGACATACCATCGACGCGCCAATTTTTACTATCATCGATGCGCTTTGGATACATCTGACATTGAATACTTTTCGCCAGATCTAATTCCCGCTGCATGCGTTCGCGGTCAACGGTGGACTTCACCAGCAGCGCATTGTCGAGCGCTATGGCGGCGAGTGAACACACCGTTTCAGCTAAGCGTTTTTGCGCTGGTCCAAAAGCCACTTCTGGATTTGCCAATACGACGACGCCCTGGATGCAGTCACGGGTCGTCAGCGGTAAAACTAATAAGCCCGTGAGATTGGCTCCTAGTGCGGTTAAATCTAGTTCTTCTGCGATTTCCCCCGCATCTAAGCAAAGCGGTAAACCTTGGGCTTTTACATATTCGGCAACACTTCTCCCATCAGCCTTACGCTTAATGGCGGCAACATGTTCTTCACGCAAACCAAGCGTTACACGAGGCATTAATTTATCCTTATCATCAATGGTAAGGACACTGCCAACCTCAGCGCGCACGGCGCTCATGACCGTTTCTAATATTTTAACCAACAACATGTCGACGTCCAAATGGCGCAATAATTGCCCTGCACCAAGTATCTGCGTCACTTCTTCGCGCACTTCGCGCAATTGTTTTACCACTGATTCATGCCGATGAATACTAATCAGCGTTGGCGCTAATATCGTACACAATAATTCGACCAACTCTTGCTGATACGATTCCGTCCCTTCAATTTCCAGCGCTCCTACCCAGTCGCCATGACTGCGCAAAAGATGAAGACGTGGCGGTGGCTGATTAAGCACTTGAGCAAGCGGAATATCGTCTCGTTCTTGCCCACAGCCAAAACACACGGCACTATAAAAAACTTGCGCATCACCATCAAAGAGCAACAGGCGCGCAGGAGTTGCCTGCATGGCTGTCAGCAATTCTTCAATACGGCTGACTAAGATGCGGCTGCTTTCAACCCCAACCAAGGCATCTGCCATGGCGGCTAACGTTGGAGCAGGCGGAATTGTTCTGACGTCATTCATGCTGGCGAGTGTACCCTATGACCCGCACGCCTGGCAATAATCAATTGGCCCATTTAGTCACCTTTTAGTCACCTTTAGCTAAATAAACGGTCTAGCACCGATGCGTATGGATGAGAGAAAATTGAATTACTCGTTCGTTATTCTAGAGAATTTCCAGCTTTTTCGACAATTTTGGGCACATCTACCACCAACTCTTGGAATTTAATCGCCGTTAATCCGACGGCTTTCAATAAAACACCGTCAATTTTCGCGTCAAATGGATGATCAACCACGACCCCCGCGTTTACCATATAGCCCAGGCGTTCGGCCAAACGTACCGTCGCTAATTGTTTCATTTGCGTATCTGACAAGGTACTGGGGATACGGTGGTGTTTACCCACAATGACCGACAAGGTTTCCGGTAAACGCCATTTTTCCGCGATGCGCTCACCGGCCCAACAATGGTCAAAACCGATTGCCTGACGTTCACGCGTTAGAATATCGTCTTTACAGCCCTCCAGTTTACGCAAGGTGATTCCACTTCGCGACAAGACTGGCCCTAAAACCAACATGCCAACATCGCGCATTAACCCGGCTAAGAAATATTCTTCGGCTTCGTCCTTGCCGACATCACAGCGTTTCGCAATTTCGCGCGCTAGCACGGCAGTGCTGATGCTATTTTTCCACAGCCCTTGCTGCATGAAACCATAGGCGCTCAAATCTGCCACCATCAAATGAGAAGCGGAAGCTGCCAGTACTAAACTTTTCAACGACGCAAAGCCGACGATATTAACCGCTTGGGAAATCGACGACACTGGGTTGGCCAAACCATAAAATGGGCTGCTTACCATTTTCATTAATTTACCCGCAATGACCATGTCCTTGCTGATTAATTGATCAAAATCCTGCGCTGAACTTTTTTGACTGCCGACCTTGGCCATAATTTCTTGAACCACAGCGGGCAGCGATGGGACGCGGTCGACTTCCGCAAGTAACTCCGCCTCGCCTACTTGCACCGTTTTCGTAGCAGCTGTTCGATATTTTTCACCGCTATCATCATCGACTACGGCAGCCTTGGCTGCAGCTGGTTTGAAGCGACGGTTGCCGAAAAGATCTTCTGCCATGAGAACACACTTACTCGTTTATTGGTGGGTCTGAGGTTGCTGTCAGAGTCCTGGACGGACGATTGCAGCCAAGATACACTCCATTTCAGTTACGCACCAGTATCGATTCACCCCCCTCTGATTCTCGCAAGTGCCACCGCTCAACCCTTGAGATCAGCAATGCAAACCATTGCCATTAAAATACTTCCCGAGGCTCAGTCGCCTTCGACCGCTAATTCCTTATGCTAAATCCGGATCAACAACCAGCGGCAAACCGTTTGCAACAAGCCCTCTCTGGTCTACGTACGGCCTTGGATCAATGGTTGGAGGATTGCTTTACGGCTGGCCATGGCGACCCCGCTTTTACTCAAACTTTTCGCCGCTGGGAAGAGCAACTCACTATCATTAAATTGTACCTCCATCGAGCTGAAGCCCGATTATTGCATTTTATCGCCGCCGTGCCCCCTTCTGCGAACATGGCCGACAGCAGTTTGCCACAAACCCAAGACCACGGTGAATTGGGCTATTTATGGCGTAAACGCTTTGAAGAATTTTTTACCCAACATCATTTGGATGGAGCTTACCGTCGACTTGATTCGGTTTTAGATTACGACCAAGAAGCCATAACCGCCGACATTATTACTGATTTAACCACGATGTGCGAATTGGCGCAAAAAACAGTCGACGCCATTGCCGCTATGCCAACCACTCAAACGAGCGATGCCTTAGAAGAATTCGCCTTTTATCGCGTCATCAGCCCCTGGCGCACACAGGGACACCCAGCTATGTGCGATACGTTACGGTGGTTGTCAGAAACATTGCGCGAACAAGAAGAGTGGTAATTTTTTATTCTGCTGTCGTAACGATTAATTAAGCCAATCCCCCTGACATGAACATCGGCAGATCTTCTGGTTGCTGACGAATTCCAAAATAAAATGGGCCAAATTCGGCGTAGAGAGAGCTAGTGGGATCAAAACGCATTTCGGTAACCAAGCGCTTAATCGCCAAAGGATCGTTACTGTGCAGAGACACACCCCATTCCCAATCATCTAAGCCAATCGATCCGCCAATAACCTGAGTCACCTCGCGAGCGTATTTATGACCTAATTTACCATGGCCGCGCATTAAAGCGCGACGATCGTCAATGGACAAGCTATACCAATTAACGTGTTCACCACGTCGTTTATTCATGGGGTAGAAACTTAGGTAACGTTGATCAGGAATGGTGCGCAGGACACGCCCTTCTAATACTTTCTTTTCTTTGGCTAATTCTTTTTCAAATTCTTCCTGATATTCTTTACTGTTCGGCGCCAGGCCTTTAGTCGTTACTTTACGTTGTGCGATTGCCGTCGCCTCGTAGAGGCTCGCTTCAATAACGGAAAAATAGGAATACGTTGAACGCAGATATCCCGCAATACGCAAACGTTTCCAACCGCGTTCGGTACGGTTAAGCGCCTCTAATTTACTGCGGTAATGCACCAACATGATATCCGATTTGTGCCCCATCATGCTGTAGAGCGCTGAATAAATTTGCCCCACGCCGGCTTCATCCTGCAACCATTGTCCCGCCTCAGTCGCAATTGCTTCGCGTTCTTGTGGCGTCAACGATTGCCAAGCCGGCCACATTACGCTGTAGCAATCGTGTAAGACATAATGGCCATCTAACGTTTGTGGCGATTCGGTTATGTCGGACATGGCAACCTCGTGATGCTCGCGTGTGTGGTCAGTTTATCGTTATTTTTTCTTCTTACGTACTGGCTTACTGTCGGCTTCCACAGCTTTTTCGACCCACTTGCCATCCACTAAAAATGACGCCCAACCGCTCGCTTCGCCATCTTTTTCACTGGCTAAGTAATGCTCCTTGGTTTTACGACTAAAGCGCACCAAGGTCGCATTTCCATTCGGGTCAACCGCTGTGGCATTGGCTAAATAATGAAATTTGGGATCCAATTCTTTGATATGACGACGTAAGTCTTCTACTTTCGGCGGGCGCGTTTCGCGTAAACGCGGATAGGTACTGGCGGCCAGGAACAATCCCAACATGCCATCACGCAGCACGTAATGCGCTTTGCCATCCGAACAGATTAATTCAGGCATCTGAATTGGATCACACTTAGGTGGCGCTGCTTGACCGTTGCGTAATAATTTACGCGTATTTTTACAGTCAGGGTATCCGTTACAGCCAAAATATTTACCAAAGCGTCCCGTCTTAAGCTGCATGGCTTTTCCGCAGCGGTCACAATCTATGACGGGGCCGTCGTAGCCTTTTATTTTAAATTGGCCAATTTCGACCTGACATCCAGGACAATCGGGATTACGTCCGCAAATATGCAATTTGCGCGTTTCATCAACTAACCAACTATCCATCGCGGTAGAACAGATGTTGCACCGGCGTTTACTAATGAAGAGTCGTGTTTCTGCCTCACTGGCTTCAGTGGCGTCAGGATCGGCGTTGGTTTCCACTACTGCTTCCGCTTCATCGCCGGAAACTAAATTAACCGTATGTGCACAGTAATTCGCATCCTTTTTGTCCAGATTGTAGCCCGTACAACTTAAAAAGACGCCGGTTTTTGCCGTACGAATTGCGAGTGGATGTTTTTCGCATTTTGGGCACTTAATCGCCGTCACGACCGGCGTATTGGTACGCATGGTCTTTTCGGCGCCTTCTAATTTGCCTTTGAACGCTTTATAGAATGTGTCGAGAACACTTTTCCAATCCGCTTTTTTCTCGGCAATTTCATCGAGATCTTCTTCCATGCCCGCAGTAAAATTATAGTCGAGCAATTCTGGAAATGATTCAACTAAACGATCAGTAACAAT
Source organism: Planctomycetota bacterium (assembly GCA_947440715.1). GTDB lineage: Bacteria > Planctomycetota > UBA11346 > UBA11346 > UBA11346 > BOG-1363. The sequence goes on from CANETI010000082.1 coordinate 7,610, forward strand.
GTCACCTAGCTTTTCGGCAAAGAAGCGACGGTTCGTCAATTTAACATAACCACGATCTTGAATCGTGCCAATAATCGCGGCGTAGGTTGAAGGACGACCGATACCACGTTTTTCTAACTCTTTGACCAAACTTGCTTCACCGAAACGCGCAGGCGGTTTGGTAAAGTGTTGGCTTGGATCGATTTTTACGAGTTTTATTACTTGCCCGACTTTTACGGATGGCAGCTCAACGTCTTCTTGTTTAACCGGCGGCTGCACTTTTTGGTAACCATCAAAACGCAAGACACGACCGCGCGCGGTCAGCTCATAATTGCTGGCCGCGATGGTGATGTTGGAGGTATCAAATTCAGCCGATGGCATCTGACAAGCAACAAATTGGCGCCAAATTAAATCATATAAACGCGTTTCATCATGATCGAGTCCTTCAATATCGCGATTGCGCACATCCGTTGGACGAATGGCTTCATGCGCTTCTTGAGCACTAGATTTTGATTTATAAACTATTGGCTGAGGCGGCAAATAACGGTCGCCATATTCTTTCGCGATCAGCGTACGACACGCCGTTACTGCTTCAGCGCTTAAATTAACGCTGTCAGTACGCATGTAGGTAATGTGACCAGCTTCGTAGAGTCGCTGCGCCAGTGTCATGGTTTTTTTAACGGAAAAACCCAAACGAACCGAGCCTGCTTGTTGCAGGGTCGAGGTAATAAATGGCGCCGTCGGATTAGAACGAGCGGCTTTATCTTCGCGGTTGGCAATCGTGAAGGTTGCCGAGGATAACGCCAATACCGCCGTGTCGGCTTGTTGTTTATTGACTGGCTTAAAGGCTTCTCCACGAAAGCGAACCACTTGTGCCCGTAACGCTGCTGGAGTCGCCAAATCAGCAAAAATATCCCAATATTCATCCGGAACAAATTTACGAATTTCTGCTTCGCGTTCAGCAATTAAACGCACGGCAACGGACTGCACGCGTCCAGCCGATAAACCACGCGCCACCTTCTGCCATAACAGCGGGCTAACCATAAAGCCTACGACGCGATCTAAAAAGCGTCGTGCTTGCTGGGCATGCACGCCATCCATGTCTAATTCGCTGCTATTATCAAAAGCTGCTTTAATCGCGGTTTTGGTAATTTCACTAAAGGTCACGCGCTTAAAACGTTGTGGATCGCCGCCGATGACTTCGCGCAAATGCCAGGCAATGGCTTCTCCCTCGCGGTCTCGGTCAGTTGCCAGATAGATGGTGTCGGCGTCCTTGGCGTATTCTTTGAGTTCTTTAAGAATCTTTTCTTTTCCGGACATGACTTCGTAACGCGCTTCCCAGCCGTGGTCTGGGTCTACCCCCATGCGACGAATTAGGGATTGTTGCGCGCGAGCCGCTTTGGCGACGACCTTTTGCGTTTCGCTTA
>CANETI010000083.1 GCA_947440715.1 Planctomycetota bacterium
AGCGCCTGATGTGGTTTACATTAATCACCTCGGGCTTTTTCCCTCTCCTTATCACTCCCCTTAACCCACTCCATACGCGTACCTCCAGCGCTCAGCGTTGGTGATTCCCTAAGAAAGTTTCCCATGTCCCGTCTAATCGCTCTCGCCTCATTATTAATCGTCGTCACTGCTGCTGTGGCAGAAGACGGCGGTCCAACTTCGGCCCCTAGTGCTCCTGCTGCCCCTCCAGGCGGTGCTCCCGGTGGCGCACAGGGCGGATTCGATCCGTTTATCCTAATCATGATCGTCGGCATGTTCCTGTTTATGTGGTTGTTAGTTTTCCGCCCACAAAAGAAGGAAGAAGCTCGCCGAAAAGAATTAATCAATTCGATGAAGCCAGGCCACCGAGTCATCACCATCGGTGGTATCCACGGTGATGTGGTATCGGTTGGCGAAAAAGAAGTCGAAGTCGCCATTACCAAAGGTGACAAGCCCATCATCGTGACCTTCAATCGTGGTGCGATTAGCACTAATGAAACCTTGGCTGAACAAGCTAAAGCCACTAAGTAATTTTTTACCTCCTTTAACCACACGGATAATTCTATGCTACGTCGTTTAATTGTCGTTTCGTTAGTAATGCTTGTCGCATGTTTCTTGATGTTCCTCCAAAACAAAGTGATGGTTGGAACACAAGAATTACAGCCACTGCTGCAAGTACTGCCGACGCCGGAAACCACACCAGGGGAACGCACCTACAAAATCACTTTTAGTGATCTGAGTGGCAATCTCGTTTTAAGCACCGCTTATGAAAAGACGGTGCTGGAAAAACGCTTAGCCGGCAACGAACGTATACAGAAAATTGCCTACAGTAAACTCAGTGATGTCACAGCGGATCATGCACTTGAACTGACCGTTGGTCCCGATGTAAACGAAGACGATCTTCGCCGTCGTTTGCAGGGTTCACCCTTCAAACGCCCGAATGAAGCCAAGGGATTTTTTGCCGTTTCTCCTGGGATTGATTTACGTGGTGGCGTTGAATTTATCTGCCAATTACGCAATGAAGATGGCCAAGTAGTCCCCGCCGATGACGAAGTTATGCATGTGCTTCGCAGTCGTTTGGATGAACGCGGATTGACCGAACCAGTGGTCACCAAAATGTCGAACGGTGAAGTACAGGTGGTTATTCCTGGCGGTACCCGCGCCGATGCTGCTCGCACGCGCAAAGTATTAGAAGACACCGGCCGCCTCGAATTTCGCGAAATATTAGAAGAATATCCGTATGTCCAATTAGGTACGCCTGATGCTAAAGTTGCAGCAAAACCAAATGGTGGTTATGATTTTAATGGTGACGCCTATCGCAATCGTGGCGATATCGTCGCACCGAAACGGGTAGAACCAGGCTTCCCACACACGCATTTTTATCGTTTAGGTAAAGCCGAATTATCGGGCCGCGATGTGAACTCCGCCAGCCAAACATTAGATCAAGGTGAACCCGCTGTTTCGATCACTTTTTCTGCCGCTGGCGCAACGAAGAATGAACAATTTACCACACGCTTGTTTCAAACAGGACCCCAGGGTAGCAACGCTGGCACTGGCCGCCTTGCCATTTTATTTGATGGCGTGGTACAATCCGACCCGGTCGTTCGCAGTCCGAGCAAAGGTCAATGTTTAATTACTGGCCAATTTACCCAGGATGAAATTGAACGCTTACGCACCTCCCTGCGTGCAGGTTCTTTGACGGTGGTACCAGAGGTTATTTCAGAACGCGTCGTTGGCGCCACCTTGGGCGCAGAAACCGTTGAACGCGCGATGTTCGCAATGATCGCTTCGTTTTTTGCCATCGCCTTATTCATGGGCGTTTATTACCGCCGCTTAGGCAACGTCGCTAATTTATGCTTGGCCGTCACTGCCATACTGATCTTTGCCACGCTGACGATTTTCTCTGCCACCGTGACCTTACCCGGCTTGGCTGGCTTAGTGCTGTCGATTGGTATGGCGGTCGACACGAATATCTTGGTCTTTGAACGTATACGAGAGGAACTGCGCGAGGACAAAGGACTGCCGTATGCCATTGAACGCGGTTATGATCGCGCGTTCCTAACTATTCTCGACGCGCATTTGACCACCTTTATTACCGCGTTGATTCTTTACTACATCGGCTCGGGTCCCGTGCAGGGCTTCGGTTTGACCCTGATGATCGGTATCGTCATTAATATGTTTAGCGGTATTTACGTTGGTCGCTTACTCACCGATTTCCTGACCAAAGGTCGTGAAACAGTCACCATGGCGAGCTGGGTACCACCCGTGATGTTGCCTTATGTGCGTTGGCGTTTCATTGGTTATACGTTTTCGGGCCTGACGGGAACGTTAGGGTTAGCCTATTTCCTCTTCGGCCACCTGCTCACCAACAGTAGCTTCCAACGTAATTTCGATATCGACTTTACGGGCGGTAATATGGTGCAGGTGATTTTCAAAGAACCACAAACACTCAGCTCCGTCGAAATCGCCGTGAAAAAGGCGTTCGCCGCCGAGCGTGAAAAATTAGCGCTCCTTAATGATATTCGCCCGCAAGCCTATGTCGCAAATGTTGGTGATGACAGCTCGACCTCACGCCAATGGGTATTCCGCGGTCGCGATGAAGCTGGTTCTATTTTGGAAGCGCAACGCTCCGTCTTGGAAGAAGAACGTGCTGACTTCATTCGCCAAGCTAACGCAGCTCGCAATACCACACCACCAAATGATGTCGAAGCTCGACGTATTGATAAATTAATTGAAGCCAAAGTCGTCGACATTCGCGCCTTACAAGCACAGATCCAACAACGTACGGCTGAATTCCAGAATCAAATTGCCCAAGCATTCCCAGGAGCGATCGGCAAAGAAGGTGAAGAAATTAGCGCCGCGAGTTTCAGCGATAATAAATTACGCATGACCGTAACGACCCTGGAAGCAGCCACCACCAACCAATTACAAAGAGTCAGCGCGGTACTGAAAAAGCGCGATGAATTAGTCGACGCCACGCTGACACCTGTCACCGCACCGTTGCCTGGTTTCACGTTGGAAGCGACTTATCGCTCGTCTCCAACGGGATTAAACCAATTTGTCGTGAACGATCCGGCGCAATTGCACCTCGCTACATTAATTGGCAATGGCATGATTGATGACCGTGCTCGTGGCCAAGCCAAGGTGGCTTTTGAATTATATAATGCGACCACCCAACTTGCCGCTAAAGAACGCATTACCGTCACCCAACCATTTCCATCAAGCGAACATTTCTCTGGCCAAGTCGCAGACCAAATGAAAATTCGTGCACTCATTGCCATTATTTTAAGTTTGGTGGCGATTCTCGCTTACGTTGCCGCTCGCTTTGAATTCCGTTTCGGCATCGGATCGGTGATCGCGTTGTTCCATGACGTAGTGTTGACGGTTGGTATTCTCTCGCTGCTTGGTGTGCGCATCGACCTCACCGTTATCGCCGCCATTCTCACCATTATCGGCTTCTCGATCAACGACACCATCGTCACCTATGACCGTGTGCGTGAAAATATTCCCCGCATGGTGGGCAAGACCTTGTCCGAAATTATTGATCTCTCGATTGCGCAAACGATGTCGCGTACCGTGCTGACCACTGGCACCGTGTTGGCGACCGTGATCGTGCTCTACATCTTTGGTGGTGATGCTCTTAAGCCCTTTGCTCTGACCCTGATCATCGGTTTCATTTTGGGCACCTATTCATCCATCTTTGTGGCATCGCCCTTACTCTTAACCTTACAAAAGAAGGCACCGCCAGCACCGCCCATCGATCCAAACGCCCCAAACACCTTGATCAGCGAACAGCCAGGCCAACCAGCTACTGTGAGCTAAGCCATCGCCTTATTAGCCGGTTCCAGTCTCTAACTGGAACCGGTCTAGTTAGCTGCTGTGGCGGTGAAGTTGGACAACCTTCGCCACCCTTGTTTTAAACCGCTAGCCCCACATAGTCCTCCCGCTTATTCAGATTCCGTCGGCCCTTTTTGGGCTCAGACAACACCCTTTTTGGAGTACCATTTTTTGATAGGTCGTCGCCGTAGCCGTATGCCCCTCCCCTTGCCGGAAAATACGAACCGCGCTCGGGTTAATGATAAAATTCGCGTTCCCACCGTCCGACTGATTGACGAAGCAGGCCAGCAGGTTGGCGTCATCGCCATCCACGAAGCGCTCAGTCGAGCACAACAAGCTGGATTGGATTTGGTCGAAGTTTCACCGGATGCCAAGCCGCCGGTATGTCGCATTCAAGATTACAGCAAATTTTTATTCGAACAGCAAAAGAAAGACCGCGCGGCTAAAGCCAATGCGCATAAGTCTGAAACGAAAGAAGTCCGCTTACGCCCAGGCACTGGCCAAGGCGACATCGATATTAAAGCCAAGCATGCTCGTGAGTTTTTAGTCGACGGGCACAAAGTATCGATCCTCTTACAATTCCGTGGTCGCGAAATGAGCCACCGTGAATTGGGTCTGGAAATGATTCGTAAATTCGCGGCACAGTTAGCTGACGTTGCCAAAATCGAACAAGAACCGCGCCAAGAAGGCAAACGCATGTTCGCTCTTTTGACTGCCGTCAAACACTAATCAGCGACAAAATAAATTAATCCTATCAAAACGGTGGCGAACCATGTTCGCCACCGTTTTTTTATTCGCGCGCGCGGGTAAACAGCCAACCAGCAACAACGATGCACGCCATCATAGGAAATTGAACAATAATGGCTGGCAGCACCATATACGGATCATTGGGATAAAATTTAGAAGCAAACGCCACGGCTAAGCCGTTATTCATGTAAATAGCCGTACAAATAAACGCGACGCCTTCGCGTCTTTCAAGCAGCCGTCCCTGCAACCAACCAACACTGACGAAAAAAATAATTGCACCTGTGGTTAAACTCAGCGGTAGCAATAAATCAGCCATTGGCATATGCGACCAACTGGGGCGATTGACTACCACAGCGACAAAAATCAATATACACACGCAGGCGATGGAACAGTGTCCCCAGTGATCATAATAGCGTTCTACGACTCGCGGCAGCGCCGCGCGCATCATCTGGGCAGCGATAAAGGGACAGAACAATAATAATCCGACATAACTGGCTTCGTGCAATGAATCGGAGAGCGACATCGAACTTCCGGTGCACAACGCTAAGAACAATGGGACACTAAATGGAACAGCAAGGCTGCCCAACAGCATCAGCATGAGCGCCGTCAAGCGATTCCCGTGATATAAATCCGCAAACGCCATACTGGAAAAACCAGCAGGCATCAAACTCATGAGTAAAATCCCTGGAGCCCATTGGGGTGCAATCAACCAGGTTAATCCCCAGGCACCCAGCGGTAGCACCACCAATTTTATGATACTCAACCACCCCAAACGCCACCAAACGCCACGTTGCGTCATCGCATCCGCGATGTCGCGCGGAGCCACCTTAATACAGGAAAAGAATAAGATGCCGCCAAGCAAAATTGGGATGCTTGGTCGCAACCAAGCGTAATCACCCGGCAGCACAAATCCGGCAACCAACAACACGTACGCCGTAATCCAAAAGCGACGACCAAACAGGCTAGCGAGCACAGCACATCCGTGGGTAGAGCGGTACCTTGCGCCTGGGCGGTCAGAGGCAATGGGAGGAACCCCACTCAGGGCCTGTGCATCAAGCCGTAACGCCCCATTTACCCGTGCCCCCTTTAGTGGTATTCCTAGTCCCAGCTTATGTCGACACCTGCCGAATCTGAACACTTGCTGTTCGGAAAAATTCTCGTGGAACGTAAACTGATCACCGAAGGTCAGTTAGAACAATACCTACGTTTGCAGATTGCCGAGGTCGAAATTGGTCGACCACGTCGCAGCTTAGGCGACATCATGGTCGAAGTGGGTTGCCTCACGCGCGAACAACTTGACCAAACCTTAGCCGAGCAACGTAAACGATTAAAATATTTAGTCGTCGGCCCCTACCATATTGTTGATAAATTGGGTTCGGGTGGCATGGGCGCGGTCTACCGTGCACACGTGCCTGACTCGGGTGTTGAAGTGGCGTTGAAATTGCTGCCAAAACAATTGTCTATTGATCCTAATTTTCTCATGCGCTTCCGTCGTGAAGCCAATGTCGGCATGGAACTCAACCATCCGCACATTGTTCGCACCCTTGATTTCGGTGAAAGCAAAGGCACGTATTATATTGCCATGGAAGTGGTCGAGGGCGGAACGCTCGAACATCATTTAACCGTGAGCGGAGCTATTCCAGAACGCACCGCACTCAAAATTACTCGCGATTTATTGGGGGCTTTACAATATGCCCACGAGAAAAACGTCGTGCATCGTGACATCAAGCCATCGAACATTCTGTTTGATCGTGAAGGTAAAAGTAAACTCACGGACTTTGGCTTAGCAAAAGCTGAAGCGCCCGATCCACAATTCATGAACCAAGGCACCACCGTCGGTACGCCGCATTATATGGCACCTGAACAGGCACGCGGCGAAGATCTTGATATTCGCGCGGACCTCTACGCCTTGGGTGCCACATTGTATCATGCTGTCACTGGTCGTACGCCATTTAGCGGTTCTTCGGCTGCGGTGATGAACAGCCATTTGAGCAAAGAATTACCCCCGCCGGAAAGTATTAATCCTAATCTCTCGCTCGGTTGCATCGCCATTATTAAAACCTTGATGGCCAAGGATCGTAATCATCGCTATGCCACACCAACCATAGCCAAAGACGATGTTGAACGAGTACTGCGGGGCGAGGCGCCAGTCGCAAACCCGCCCAACCTCTCGCCCGTACCGCGTCCTCCACGTTCAACCTCACCACCCGAAACGCATAAGCCGCACGAAACTGAGCCGCGCGCACCTGATCGCAGCCCTTCCCGCCGCAGCCATCGCTCCCGCCGCATGCGTTGGTCGGTGATTTTCTTGTTCGCTGGCATCGTTTGGTTAATCTGCATTCTCTTAATGATTTGGCTGATTCGCGACGTGCGTAGCCAGCAGCAAACGCCTCCTCCATCGAATCAACAACCGACCTTATAAATTCGTCGTTTGTCGCTGCCGTCACGTGACAAACAGCAGCGTGCCCACCGCCTCATCCATGAGTGACAAATGCCACAGAGGCTTAGGCTGCGCCACGCCTCATGTCCCATGATCCGTCGAATACTGAAATAACTGCGACGACACCTCTTCCGCCTGCGGTAGAGCTTGGCGAATCCGTGCCCTTGGAACTCGGCCATACCTTTACCGTCGATAATTTTAGCGGTCCGTTGGATTTGCTGCTGTACTTGGTCCGACGCACCGAATTAGACATCCTCGAAGTTCCATTAGCCCTGATCATCGACCAATTCGTCGAGACGGTCAGCGGTTGGCAAGATGCTGATTTAGATGTCGCTGGTGATTTCATTTTAATGGCCGCCACGTTGTTGGAAATGAAAGCGCGAACCATTGTTCCGCCGATTACCGAAGATGAAAAAATTGACCCTGATGAGCCTGTTTTTGATCCGCGCGATGGTTTACTGCGCTCGTTATTGGCTTACCGCAAATTCAAAGAAGCCGTTCAAGTCATAGAATTATTAGAAATTAAACGCCGACCGTTAATTGAACGCCAATTCCGCGAAGGGATTCCAGACGCACCCGTCGATATCGAAGATTTTGAATTAGGAGACATCAATCTTAACACCTTAATGACGGCCTGCGAGTATACCCTGTCGCGCATCAATGGACTCGGACCACGCACGGTCATAGCAGATGAAATGCCGCTCAGCCTACGGCTAAATACGTTGATCGATGAGCTGCGCGCGGTGGAAAAAAATACTATCCATAATTTACTGAGTGGAAAATATTCTCGCATTTCGCATATCACTACGGTCATGGCGTCACTCGAACTTGCGCGCCAACGCCTTCTGGAAATCGCGCAATTTGAACAATTCGGCGATGTGATTTTGCGCCTGCGTTCAAACGAAGAACGCGATATCGTTCCTGAATTACCACCAGAAGAAGAATCGCCTAAGCGCCGTAAACGCATTCCGTTAATGACCTTCACCGCCCCGGTTGTCACTGACGTTGAGGATTCCGCCACCAACGATGACGCTGAAGAAGAAATCGTCGAAAGTGACGAGCATCGTTTCTTGCGCGAATTAGAAGAATCCACCAGCGTCACTAGTGTTTTGGCCGTTACGGCGGATATCGAAACAAGTTTCACGAAACATTGGTACACGTTACACCCTGAATTAGCGCCTGCACCCATCGAGCTACCGCCTGCACCGGTGGCACGCGTACCACAACCAAAAAAGATCAAGGCGCCTGCTGCCGAATTAGCGCCTGTCGCTGTGACTGAATCAGTGTCTGTAATTGAAATACCCGTCACTACAGAACCAACGACTACAAGCGAAACACCTGTAGCAGAAACTTCCACAACTGAAATTTCTGCCGCCACTCTAATTACCGTTGAGCCACCACCGATCGTTAGCAACATCGTCGAATCTACAGCGACACCTGAAACGAGCGACATTGCCACACCTGCTGTCGCTGAAGCCCCTGAAGCCGTAGCAACAGCAGAAACGCCGCCAGTCATAGAAATAACTGACTCCGCTGAAATAGCCTCCGTCATCGAAGCGAAAATCGAACCCGTCTTGGCCAGCGAAGTCCTCTCCGCACAAGCCGTTAGCGAAATCGTGCCAGCAAAAGCAACGCAAGAAGAAATTGCCCCAGAGCGAATCTTACCAGTTGAAGAATGGGCCGTGGCCCGCGCCATGCCGGTTGAAGACGATCCTTTGGATAGCATCACCAGTGATGACCCCGCCGAGGTTAATGCCCGTCTCAATAAAATTATTGAGGACGACCAAGATGATCGCACCGCTTCCAACGCGCGCGATAACGATTTAATTACAGACGACCTAGCGATGGTCAACGCGGCTCTGCAAGCAAACGATGCTCGCGAAGAAGAAGAAGAAGAAGAAGAAGAAGAAGAAGAAGAAGAAGAAGAA
>CANETI010000084.1 GCA_947440715.1 Planctomycetota bacterium
TCGATGGCGTTATCATGACCTACAATCAGGCGGCTGAGCGCTGGTTGGGATATGATGCCACAGAATTAGTTGGGCGTTTGACACCATCTATTATTCACGATCCGGATGAAATAGTACGACGAGCGAAAGAATTGTCGGTGGAATTGGGGCGTGTCGTTCCTGTGGGTTTTGAAACATTTGCTGCGAAAGCCCGTACTGGGGTGGCAGACGAACGAGAGTGGACCTATATCGCTAAAAATGGTCGGCGCTTTCCGGTTCGTCTTTCTACGACCGCGATGTTGGGAGTTGATGGCGAATTAACAGGATTCCTTGGTATTGCCATGGATTTAAGCGAACGTCGTCAAGCGGAGGAAGAACTCGACCGCTTCTTTGCTATGACGACGAGTCTGTTATGTATTGCTGGATATGATGGTTTTTTCAAACGTATTACACCATCGTGGTCGGTGTTGTTTGGTTGGAGCGAGTCCGAATTATTAAGTAAACCCTATTTATCATTTGTGCATCCAGAGGATCTGGAAGCAACTTTGGTAGAAGCGGCATCATTGGTGGAAGGCAGAAAAACAGGATCGTTTATTAATCGTTATCGTTGTAAGGATGGCACTTGGCGTACCTTGCGCTGGGTATCGTCGCCGGACGCCGAACGCGGATTGGTATTTGCTGCGGTTCAGGACGTGACGGAATTATTAGAAGTACAGCAACGATTAGAGCAGGCGAGTTTAGTCGCGGTAGCGGCAAGTCAGGCAAAGAGTGATTTCTTAGCTAATATGAGTCATGAAATACGCACACCAATGAATGGCGTTATTGGCATGACTGGACTTTTGCTACAGACGCAGTTGTCGACACAACAACGCAGTATGATTGATACTGTGCGTGGTAGCGCGGACAGTTTACTGACCATTATTAATGATATTCTCGATTTCTCGAAAATCGAAGCCGGCAAAATGGAATTGGAAACCATTGATTTCGATTTACGCCAAGTGATAGAAGACGCGGCTGGTTTATTGGCTGAGCAGGCATTTGGTAAAGGCTTGGAACTGATTACCGCCATCAATGACGATGTGCCGATGGCAGTACGTGGCGACCCCAGTCGCTTGCGTCAAATTATGGTGAACTTGATTAGTAACGCCGTAAAATTTACGGAAGTTGGCGAAGTAGTGGTGCGAGTTTCCCTCAATAGTGATGCATCAAGCGGCCTTCATCGGGCAATTCGTGGCATCATGCCCAATCCCGAGCACGATAAAATATTACCACCCGTATCGCTCTTGTTTGAAGTACAGGACACAGGGATTGGCATTCCATTATCGGCACAAGGCAAACTCTTTCAGTCATTCTCGCAAGCAGATACTTCGACCACGCGACGCTTTGGCGGTACAGGACTCGGGTTAGCTATTTGTAAGCGCTTAGTTGAATTAATGGGCGGCAATATTCATTTATCGAGTGTCCCTGGCGCTGGAACAGTATTCCGTTTCGAGATTCACTTAACTCCTTTAGCGACTCAATCATTAGTAAGTTCTATAATCTTACATGGAAAGTCAGTATTGGTCATTGATGATAACGCGACCGTACGTACCCAACTGTATCGTTGGTTAAGTACGTGGGGAATGGCTTGTGATTTAGCAAGTAATATAGCTGAGGCGGAACAACTACTACGCACCGCCTCGGCTCCGTATCGCTTGGTAATCGTCGATGCGACGATGCCAGAAAATGATGGGCTGACTATGGTACGGATGGTGCGTCAGCGCGATGACTATAAGAAAAGCAATTTATTATTATTAGTGCCGTTCGGTGATCAGCGCATTATAGCTCAAGCCTTAGCTGCCGGAGCAACGGCCTGCGTTGATAAACCATTGAGGCAATCCTTCGTCCATGATGCCGTGGTTAGCGCTGTTGGCGGAGAACAAGCAACACACCAAAAAAGACGCCATAGCGTAGCGCAGCGATTTAGCGGTCGTGTGTTGGTCGCGGAAGATAATGCGGTGAATCAACGCATTACCTTAGCGCAATTGGCACGTCTGGGTTTACAGGCAGACGTAGCAAGCAATGGCGTGGAAGCGTTACAAGCGATTAGTCAATTTCCTTATGATTTAGTGTTAATGGATTGCCAAATGCCTGAAAAAGACGGCTATCAAGCGACACGTGACCTACGAGCGCGTGAACAAGCCGAGCATAACGGCCATCTCATCGTGGTGGCGATGACGGCAAATGCCATGGCAGGAGATCGTGAACAATGTTTGGCCGCGGGTATGGACGATTATGTCGCAAAGCCAGTTCGCCTGGAAATATTAGTGGAAGTGTTAGCCCGTTATTTAACCAGCCATGAAGTTATCGATGGCGATGATTCGCGCCAAGTACGCGTACTAAATGACGATGACCATATTTCGACATTGATTAACCCTCAAGTATTATTGCGCATGCGCAACGAAATTGGTGAAGACAGCGTATTCCAAGATGTCGTGAGTATTTTCGTTAGCGAATCGCCGGGAAATATTGCCCATATGCACAGTGCGATGGTGGTTGGTGATGTTGATGAAGTTCGGCGCTTGGCCCATAAATTAAAAGGTTCATGTCATATTATTGGTGCACAACGGCTTGGTGATGGGTGCATCGAAGTAGAAGATATCATACGTAAGGGCCATTTGGAGCGCTTGGCTGTCGTGATTAGCGGCATGCAACAGGTGGTCCCAGGGACGATAGCGGCTTTAGAACAAGCCGTTCGCGCAGTCTTACAACAATCGCTGACAACTGATACGCCAACGATTTGATTTGAATGTCTTTTTAGTGCGGCACGTAGATCGTCGTATAGGCATTTACTTCGCAAAATTGATCGTTGGTTAATTCACGTTGTTCTTCACGAATGCCCGACGATTCGGCCCAGGCGCAAATGGTGCCGTGTGTTTGAATTACCGCGTGCCAGGCGCCTGGTTCAATGATGTACCAGGTTTGTGGCAACATGGGTAAGGCGACCACATGTCCTGGATTTTCAGCGGTTCCGGCCAAGCATAAAACAGCGTGGCCTTGCAATACGGTGCCTGCTTGGCGACCGCCAATATTACGAGTGCACGAATTCGTGGTGCCGGGCATTCGTTCGGGACTGGGATTCGTGAGACCTAATTGCCAACCAGCACCGCTGTGGGCTGGATCACCAACGGCGACGCGCACATAACCGGGTTGACGACTGCGACCGACGATGAGTTGGTCGGAAACTAATTGCTCAAGTAAAAATGGTTGCCGTTGGACAGCGTATGCGGTGATACGTGCAATGACTTCGTTCATCGACAAGCCATCACTGAAAAGGTGAATGGCATCATCGGTCAAGGTTAGCGCGCCAACCGCGCGCGAGGAATCGCGTTGATCTCGGTCACGAATTTGCGCGACGACTTCAAGCAAGGTGGGTTGCGGAACATCAGCTGGCCATTCTGACAATCGCCGACGTGCCCGTTCTTCGGGGCTCGCATCAAGGAATACTTTTAATTGTGCATCGGGACAAATAACGGTGGTGGCGTCGCGGCCTTCGACCACCGCATCACGACCAGCGACCAGGGCTTTTTGTAATTGCACTAAATGGGCGCGACAGGTGGGGTTATCAGCCACGCGCCAAATCTCTGAGGTGATTTCCGGTGAACGTATGCGTTCGCGGGGTAAAGTGACGCCATCGAGCGTTACTTGACTGTCATTGTCAAAGCCAATGTCACGTTCGCATACCCAGGCTGCGACAGCCGCGGAATTATTTATATCAACACCTGCGTCTTTAATACCAACGGTGGCCGCACGATACATTGCGCCAGTGTCCAGAAATAATAATTTCAGGCGTTGCGCTAATAAACGAGTCACCGTGCTTTTTCCCGCGCCAGCAGGACCATCAATTGCGATTACCATTGGCCGAGCCATTGCCGGACCACCAGGACGTGCGGTTGTCATGGCGCTGGTTGTCGTAAATCGTCACGTTGGGGCAAGATCGCGCTCGATTTTTGGCGATGATGAAGTGCAGGATGAAGAGTGTGCGTACGACCTATTTTCGAGCAGCAGTGACAAACGCGGCCATGCGTTGTGCATCTTTGATACCAGGAGCAGATTCAATACCACTAGCAACGTCGACGCCGTACGGCGAGGTGGCAGCGATTGCTGCGCCAACCGTGTCGGGGGTGAGTCCGCCTGCGAGGATAACCGGGCGTTCAAATGTTATTCCGCGTAGTAAATGATGATCCCAAGCGACTCCACTGCCGCCGACAATCCCAGGCACCGCGGCATCTAATAAATAGGCATCAGCTGGATATCCATGCACGGCAGCTAATGCGGCGGCGTCTTTAATCGCGAATGCTTTAATGACGGAAAAACGTGTACGTAAGCGTTCGGCTAATTCGGGTGATTCTTCGCCATGCAATTGAATAACCGTGCAGCGCGTTTGGCGCATGGCGGATAGAATGCTCGTCTCATCCGCATCGACGAATAAGGCTACGGCGGTTACCAAAGGCGGAATAACGCGCACCAATTCAGCGGCGTGTTCAGTGGTGATTTTGCGTGGTCCGCGAGCGAGATTTAATCCAATGGCATCCACGCCAAGCGCTACGGCAGCGCGGACATCTGCAACACGAGTAAACCCACAGCATTTAATTTTCATGATATGGCACTGATGCGTGCGGCCACTGAAAAGTTAATTGAAAGAATGTTAGGTGTCGGTATTAAAAAAAACCGCACCTCGCAACTCGCACCCCGCACCAATCGAACCATGTTATTTGCCTTGATACAACCGAGCGGCAAGAATTTCTGGCAATCCGACTTCGCGAATTTTATTCGCGGCAGCATCAATATCGTATTCTACACGGCGAATCTGCGCGACTTTCGCCGTGCTATCATAAAGCGCAAAACTGGCTTTGTTATTTTCATCGCGTGGTTGGCCAACACTACCCGCATTGACCATAATGGAAATTTCTTCGTCGACCGGAATTTCACCATCAAGAGTGTAGGTAATGGGATCGGTATCAAAGAAACCGACTGGCACGTGGCTATGGCCTAAAAAGCCGAGTTTGGCTTTCATGCGTTTGAGCGCTTCAAAACTTTGCTGGGCGTCGAACACGGTTTGAATATAATTGAATGCTTCCGGTTGGTGGAAGGTACCATGCGCGACGGCGCAGTCTTCGTAGGTTCTGGTAAGAGGTAGACCTAAAATCCACTGCTTCTGTTCGTCGGTTAATTGTTCGCGTGTCCAAATAGCGGCGGCCTTGGCATAGGCATTAAAACAATCGATGGACACTTTGCCAACCGCAGCCCAATCATGATTGCCAGCAATGACATCACAATTAAGTGCGCGAATAGTTTCTAAACATTTTGACGGTTCAGCACCGTAGCCAACAATATCGCCTAAGCAGACGATTTTATCGACCTTTTCTTTTTTAATTGCGTCTAGCACTACGCCGAGTGCTTCCGTGTTGCCGTGAATATCACCGAGGAATGCGTAGCGCACGTGATGGTTGCCTTCTGGTTCAGGACTCAGGCGATGTCTTGTCGTTTAAACATCGATAAGCCAATGAATAAGCAGCCTGCACAATACAGTACGGTGTAAAGTACGGTCAGACTGAGGTAGCCTAAGGAGAGCGGATGATCCGGCAATTGGATGCTGTCATCGACTTGATACAGGTTGAGGGCTGGTAAGACGACGAGTCCAGATAGGCCCATGCCCGCCACCACATGGCTGGCGACGAACAGGCCAAAGCACAGCAGGATATTACTGACGAGTGGTAAACGCAGAGCCAATACTGCGGCAAAACAGGTCATGACCGCACTGTGGCACAGTGCTAAAGCATGGGCCCAAATGACTTCTCGCCAAGGAACCCACAGATCCTCATGCCCAACAAAGTCGCGCCGTGAGGCGTCTAACTCAAAGCCGGTGTAGAGCGCGTACCACATGACCAGGCTATGTAGCGCAGCAATAATCGCGGCTGCAGCAGTAATGGTCAGCCAAATACCCAAGGCTTTGCCGAGCAAAAAGCTTCCACGCGACAATGGTTTGGCGAATAGCGTGAGCGCAGTGCGACTGCTCAATTCGTCGTGAACACATTGCGAAGCGCCGATGACTGCCAGGAATAATCCATTCACTACCGCCACGGCGACCCCAGCGGTGCAGACCATGCGTAATCGATCTTGGGTCTCAAAATTGAATTGACCAAAAAGAAAAGTGAGGCCAAGAAGCGCAATTGATACGCCAATGGTTAACCACGTGACGGGTTGACGGATGGTTTCAGAAACCGTGAGTCGAGCGATCGCTAGTACAGCCATAATTAAATATTCACCGATTTAGCGAACCATTTAAAGAGCAGCAACATTACCATGCGAAACAACGCAGTAGGGCAAATACAGAGCGACTTTCCCAGGCGGCAGCGAATGCGGCTTGGCGACGACCGCAACGAATAAGTGGCGTGACGGCTAATGCTAATAAAGCTCGGCTTTCAACCGGACGAGCATCATTGCGCAGGGCACCAGCAATTAATTGTAGGACACCACTGGCTAAATCGTAACGACCAGCGCGCACGAAGGCTAAACTCAAACGCTGTGCGACTTTGGGGAATGGCGGCAAACCACGCAAATCGACGGTCAGTGCAGGATGCAACGGGTCAGCGGTAGCCCAAGCATCTGGCCAAGCGGCAATCATAACGCGGGCGAGTGGTGAGGGCGTGCTTGGTACGGCCAAGCGGCCCAGCCTGGTTAAACAAGCCGCTTCGTCGTGTACATCCAAGGCGAGTAAAGCGGCCACTAAACCAGCATCGGTTGTTGGAGTGGCACGTTTCAATACGGCATCAAGTCGCACGAGCGCCTCGCCAGCACGACCACGAACGGCTAAGCATTCAGCCATGAGCATCGCCGCTTCTTGATCATCTGTATTTTCGTTTGCTAACGTTTCCGCCAGGATCAAAGCCGCTTTGTATTGCCGCTCTTGAGCGAGTAAACGGACACGCAGTAAACGTGCCGCACGGGATTCAGGATCACGTAGTAACACCAAATCAATTTGTTGATGCGCGATGACGCGTTCATCAATCAACATGGATAATTGTGCTAGTAATAATCGACCAGGCACGCTCAGTTTCGCATCGGCAGCTAATAAGACGTCCATACCAGCGCGCGGACCCTGATCACTCGCACGGTAAACGGCAAGGTCTTTGATCAGCCGTTGAGTTTCGCTCGCGTCAGCGTGTTGTTCTAATAACTCAGGCAGCAAAACCTCGGCACGTTTGCAGGCTTCGGCGTGCCGTGAACGCCGCAGTAAGAAACAGCAATATTCAGCTTGATGCGGTAGATGTTTCGGATGATTACTCAGGATCCGTTGCCACATGGTTTCAGCGTCGTCGTAACGCGCGATACGTTCATAGAGCAAAACTAATTGACGATGTAGTACAGCATCGGAACTTCCAGCTTCTGTCCCTGGATCAGATTCTGATAATTGCTTGTCTAATTGTTCAAGTCGCGCGATGGCAGTGGCATGATCGCCACGCTGTTCAGCCAAAACAGCGCCTAATATTAAAGCCGCGACAGCTTTAGCGTCATGGCCTAAAGAGAGTTCCAGCGCTTGTTGTGAGGCATCAATATTACCCAGTGCCAACTCTAATTCGGCCATGGTGAGCCAAGCGCGGCCTTGTTCGCGCGCTGGTGCCGCCGCTTGAAAAATATGGCCAGCGCGCCGTGCTAATGCCGCGTGTCGCGCGGTTGCGAAAACATGGGCAAGTTCACGCCAGGGCACGCCAACACTGCGCTCAAATAAGGGAATTAATGGGGTAACGAGTTCACGCTGTGTGGCTGCATCAGTGGTGCCAATTAATAAGAGTCGTGCACGGCGAATGAGTAATCGTGGCTCATCAGCATAAGCACCATCAAGCGCTTGTTTGCAGTAACCGATTGCTTGGTCGCGCTTACCACGACGTTCGGCAATGGTCGCGGCTAATTCATAAGCGGAGAGAATGGGCTGCGGCGCGGCTAATAATGTTTGCACCATGGTTTCAGCCTGAACATCGTCGCCGTTGGCCAAAACAACTTGTGCCAACAGGGCCTGATATTCCACTGATCGATCTAATTCAACGGCGCATCGAGCAGCTTGTTCCGCTGTGCTTAGATCACCATCTTCTGCGGCAATTTCGGCTTTGATGGCCCATAATTGCGGTGCTTCAGTGGCGATTTTCAAAGCATTATTAATAACGATTTTAGCCTCTTCGCGACGACCTTGTTTGCGCAAAGCTTCGGCCAGCATTGCCATTAATGGGGGCGTGTCTGGCAAGGCGACTAACGATTGTCGCGAGGTGGTTTCGGCCTGATCGTATCGACCAATTGAAAAGGCGTAATCAATGCGTTCGCGCCACGCCCATAAATAATCAGGCTGTAGTTCAACGGCGCGTACCAAATAGGGTGCGGCTAATTCGCGGCGTCCTTGGCAACGTAGAATAAAAGCCTTTAAACCATCATTGATAGCTTCGCCAGGTTCTAATTCACAAGCTTTGTTGTACGCCGCTTCTGCGTCGTCATGGCGATTTGCTAACGCTTTTAATTCGGCGAGCTCACGCCACGCCCAGGTATATTCACCATCAATATCGACAGCCTTTTCCAAATTGATTACCGCTTGTTGTGGCTTGCCTTCATGACGCAATAAATCAGCAATATATCCATAGGTCACCGCGTCGTACGGATTAATTCCGCGCGCATGTTCTAAATAAGAATGGGCTTCTTCCATGCGTCCAAGTTGGCGACAAATATCGGCTTGTTCGTGTAATATCCAAATGGCACCGGGCGCAGCAGCGGCGGCACGTTGGTAATGCGTCCGCGCTTCTTCGAGTCGTCCAGCACGGCGAGCCAGATTTCCAAATTGCGCATGTGCCCAGGGAAAATTCGGGTCGTCTTCTAATGCGCTAGCCAGTAATTCGGCTGAGCGTTCAGCGTCAGGTTCAGCTACGACCTGGGCGCGTTCAACTTTTGCCCA
>CANETI010000085.1 GCA_947440715.1 Planctomycetota bacterium
GTCGTTGACGGCGGTAACCGTCACGGTCTGCGCCACGTTCCACCCTCCAGCGACGCTCGTTGCATTGGTAAAGGTCAGGCTGGCAGTTGAAAGACTGACTTGGCTGCCAGACGACAATGTCACCGTAATCGAACCGCTGGCCGGACGAGAGGTCAACACCACGGTAAATGAATCCGTGGCTCCGCCTTCGGTCACTGCCGTGCTGCCGCCGGACTGGGTTATGGTAACACCCGCTGTTTCATTATCGACATTGACGATCAACACGTTTGCTGAGTCCAATCCCGAATAATTGGGATCAACTGAAACTGCTGGCGCCGTAATCGCGGTCCACGGCACATCGCCGTCATCAACGAAATCATCGACCCCGGTGACCATGACGGATTGCGCGATATACCAATTGGCTGACGTAAAGGTCAAGGTCCCAGTCGATACCGTTCCTTCTGCCGTATTATTACTGGTAACATCAATGCTGACGTTTCCGATTGGCTGACTGGATAAGACGACGGTAAAATTACTAGCAAACCCTAATTCTGTCGTCACTAGACCATTTGCCGGACTTACGACAATTCCTGCTGCGTCATTATCGGAAATTATAGCGATGACGGTATCTAAGCCTGTTACAGCATCATAAATAACATCATCGGTTAAACTGGTATCAACCGTATGAGTTATGATTCCGTCATGGGTTGCCAATTCGTCAATATTATCATTGACGGCGGTCACCGTTACGACTTGCTCAGTGCTGTAGTTGCTGGCGGTAAATACCAACAAACTTTTGTTGGTGGTGACCTGCGCATCTGGTGAAATGTTTATGACTACCACCTTACCGGAAGCTGGGGCGGTGTTGAGGCGAACTCGGTAGGTGTCGGTGGTAGCAATATTAGCCTCATCGACCACCGTTGAACCACCGTCTTGAACGATACGTACGCCAGCAACGTCGTCGTCCTGGTTGCGCAGAAATTGATTTGCTGGCACGATGGAATCGTAATTGGTGTCTCGTCCCGCTAACAAAATATCAACGCGAAAATCGATGCTATAGTTTTCAGCATTAACCGGATCGGTTAGTAAATCATCCTGACCAGTGACGGTGACCGCTTGATCAATATTCCAATTACCATTGGTAAATGTCAGCGTAGCCGGCGGAGCTAACAGCAATTTTTCGCCACCTGCATTTAACATTGTATCGCTTCCTGTCGGGTTGATGACGATAAATTTATTCCCTAAGGTGTTGGACTTCGAGGACACTAAGCCACGAACGCCAGCATTGGTCGTACTAGAAGTCACCAGAACGGTGGTACCCACGGGAATGGCATCTACATCCACGCCATTGGGAACATTAAAACGATTTGTCGGTGAAGCGTCCGCCGAATTCGAGTTCACCACGTATGGAAAAGACCCTGTCGGCAAAAAAGCAATCCGTTCCGCTATTGTCGTCGTAAGATCTGCCGCCACTTGCACGGATTTTGGCGACGTAGTCTGAAATGCCGTAATAGTGGTCGTCTGACCGCCATGGGTCGTCGCGTCCAAAATCGCAACGGATTGCCCAATGAACAAGCCGAGAGCAGCGAGATCGACGTTATCGTCAAAGTTAAAACGTTCGGTTACGCCATCAGCATCCTTGGTCGCCAAAATCACTGGCTGGCCAGCCAATCGTCCTTCGCTGAGGTCGGTGGTGTTCATCAACAAGGCAACCGTCTGCGCGCCGCTCGGTTGAGTATTTAAGCGCACGGTAAACGTTGCCGTACCACCGGATTCGGTGGTTACCTGACGGTTACTCGTTGAAGTAACCGGCTGAATGGTGAATCCGGCGGAGTCATTATCCGTAATATTGACTGTCACACTCGAAATCGTGACGCCTGCGGAATAATCCCCACTACCCACATTAACAACTGACAGAATTGTTCCGACGTGTGGAGACGTTTCGATGTTCGCATCATCAATGGCTGTCACTTTGACCGTCTGCGTGGTATTCCAGTTCGCGGTGGTGAAAACCAAGGTGATCTGATTGCCCAAGGTTCCCTCATCCGTGTCAACGGTGACTTGGCTACTGGCGGGCGAATTCATGGTGAGTGTGAGTGTGACCTGAGATGTTGGCTCGCTATTCAGCCGTACGGTGAACGCGCCTTTCGCGCCGCCTTCCGTAGCGGTGATCGTGGTGCTGCTCAGCGTTACTCCTTTGGTGTCGTCATCATTACACGTCACTGGTACATCCCAGCCACCTAGATTATTGTATGCGGGATCAACGCTATTTGATTTATTGATGTCAATCTTGAAGGCTTGGTTGCCATCATCGACGCTATCATCCACCCCTGAAACGGTAATAATGGTGCCCGTCGCCCAATTGGCTGGGTCAATGGTCACAGCGCTTGAGCTCGCATCCAAAATACCTTCCGACGTATCCGAGCTGCTCAAGGTGAAGCTGACCGGATTGTACGGACGGCTGGTGAAGGTGATATTAAACGTCGCAGTTCCTCCTGGTGCCTCCGTGACCGGTCCTGAAATGGCGGAAACCACAATCCCAGCCACATCGTTATCAATGTTGATTACGGAAACATCCGCTGGATCCAACGGAGCGTAAAGGGGATCGACCGTACCAGGATTATTGTTTTTGATCACGATCGAACATCCAATGTCGCCATCATCAAAATCATCATTCTGTCCAAATACCTGGACCGTCCGGTTAAAAAACCAGTTCGCAGCAGTGAACGTAAGCTGGCTTGCACCCTGATTGCCCGCCGATGGATCGGTATCAACCAAGACTTCACCCGCGTTGGAAGTACCAAAATCCAACACCACATTTCCGCTCGGGCGAGTTGCTAAGCGAACGGTGAAGGTCCGTGCCGT
Organism: Planctomycetota bacterium; assembly: GCA_947440715.1. Lineage (GTDB taxonomy): Bacteria > Planctomycetota > UBA11346 > UBA11346 > UBA11346 > BOG-1363. Next base: position 2,845 of record CANETI010000085.1, read on the forward strand.
AGTCGTTGCCTGATCTGCCTCCTGGGGATTTGCGCTGATGCTACTGATGACGAAACTGGACGTGTCGTTGTCAGTAATAGTGCCCGATGCACCTGATGGAGAACCAATACGATATTGGCTTCCGCTACTGAGGTTGACATCGACCGTCTCGTTATCTTCATCGTCAAAATCATCTATCGGTGTGACGGTTAAGTCGACAAAAGTCTGTCCGGCGGGTATGGTCGCTGTACCGCTTACGCTCGAATAGTCGGTTCCATTTACTGCCGACCCTGACAGAGCAAAATTAACCGTCACGGCACCACCATTAGTGAGCGAGCGGGAAAAACGATACGTTAGTGCATTAGTCCCTGCTTCACCTCCGGATCCATCTACGGCAGTAACACTGATCTGCGGTTTCCACGTGTCACTCGACACGGTTATCGGTACAGTTTGAATATCACCATTATTCCCCGTTCCCAGAACGCCACTGGTATTGAACCCCCATCCATAAAGCGTACCATCGGTCCCAAGCGCCAAACCGTGATAGGTGCCTGCAGCAATGGCACAGATATTTGATAATCCGCTAACCGTTGTCCAATTCGAAGATGGCACTTGTGGCGCTCCATTACCTAACTGTCCATATGCATTATCACCCACGGATGAAACCGTTCCGTTTTCCTGCAACACCAAGCTAAAATTTCCACCTGAGCCCGCAGATACCCTTTTTCCTGCCGAACCCGTACCAACAGGTGCCAGCACATAGTCAGGAGAAGGGGGAAGTGGTGATGCGCCATTTCCGACTTGACCATAATAATTATAACCCCAAGACCGAGTCGCCCCAGATGTACGATTAGCCGTAACATGAGACCCTCCGGCATTGACCGAATAAATACCGTCCATGGCCGCCAAGCTCCCTGCGAAGAGGATTGGTGTTTGCACCGTAGATAACGTTGATTGCGAATTAATACCCAATTGTCCGTAGTAGCCATATCCCGACGTTCGCATTTGGCCGGTTACCAACAGTGCTACTGTGTTATAATATCCGCCGTCGACCTCCAAAACATCGCTAAAACCAGTGAGTGTTGGAATGCGTATGGGTGTGGTGAAATTTCCCAGTGCCAGCGACCCATAGCCGTTATAGCCAAAGCCATAGATATTGCAGCCAAAGTAGGTCACCAAATAACTATGATTAGCACCTGCGCCAATGCCGCGCACGCCGAAGGGCTGAGATGCCACGGCTACTGGAACAAATTTATTAGTGCCGGTCAGATCATTGTCGCCAAGTTGACCATCATAATCCCCACCCCACCCAAAAGCATTACCGCTGGAATTCAGTGCTATCGTATGATTTTGACCTGCGGCTAATTCTATGATGTCCGTCAAGCTGGGGACTTGTACTGGAACCGTACTGGAAACTGACGCCACATCGTTGCCTAACTGACCATTCACATCCGAACCCCAAGTCCATACCGTGCCATCAGCACGCAATGCTGCGCTGTGTTGATCGCCAGCCACAATTTGAATAAAGCGATCTAGAGTCCAGCGTAGCGCCACCGTTTGCGCAGTCGCGGTCGCGCCAGCCAAAGTTGTGCCATTACCTAACTGTCCACTATCATTTCTTCCCCAGGTCACGATCATTCCGTTAGATTTCAGCAGTGCTACGTGATCTCCAAAACCAGAAATCACCGCGCGTGGACGAGTAAAGTCAGAAGAAATAAATTTAAAGGTAGAGCCAACGGTTGACGTTGCCGCTAATCCCTGTCCATAGGTAACATCACCTGCAAAATACGTAGTACCACCGAACCAAAAAATTAAACTGTGGTTATTCCCAGCGCTAATCGCCCATGCCGAATTGCCGTTTGCGGTAGGTTGCAACACCGAACCGGTTGCGCCATTACCCAACTGTCCTTCAACGTCTCTACCCCACGTATAAACAGAGCCATTTGTTCGCAAAGCTACACTGTGATAATACCCAGCAGCAATATCTATAAATTTATCGGTTACTCCCGTAACTGCTACGGGAGCTGCTTTACTGATCACGGTATTGTCCCCTACTTGACCTTGAAGATTCCAACCCCAACCAAACAGGGTTCCATCCATACGTATGGCCAACGCATGTTGGCCACCACCAACCACCTTGCGAACGCTACCTAATACAAAACTAGGCGAATAAACGAGGGTCCCCGTTGTTCCATTACCTACTTCTCCATTTATATTATATCCCCATCCATTGAGTGATGACGAGGGACGGTCGATAGCAAAAGATGTAAAACCACCACAAGCAATTGAACCTATATTCGAAACGACAGTGACTTGCACCGGACTATTTCGGTTTGTGGAATCGGCTCCCCCTTGGCCGAGCTGTCCATACCCGTTATATCCCCAAGCCCACACGGTACCGTCAGCTTTAAGCGCCATTGCATGCCAGTAACCCGCCGCAATAGCGACAACATTCGTCAAACCGCTCACCTGAACTGGTATGCTGGAAGCCGTATTCGTGCCGTTACCCAACTGCCCATAAAAATTATCGCCCCAAGTCCATACCGTGCCATCTGGTGCCAGTGTGATCGTGAAGTTGAACCCAGTTGTGATCTGTTGCTCGACCGCCTGAATTCGCACCGACATAAGACACATGACGATGACCAAGGCCAACCAGCGAACCGTGCTGAATAAAAGTTGCTGCGGCAAAGCACGTCGCTTCATGGGAATGGCTTCTGAATAGATACGCGGCATGTCAACATCATGGTGATCTGAGTTCATATTATGGCGCCTTCACCGGTTGTTGCAGTAATCCATCATTTTGTAACGCCGAAGTTGGGTCGTGGCCTTCGGGCCAATCGACGTCAACCAAAACCCGCATGCCGAGATATAACGTGCGCATATTTTGGCGAACGGCCAACCGATTGGCCATGCGCAAACGATCTGGCCGATCACCCCAGGAACCACCGCGCGCGACGCGCGTGTCCTGTTCACGGCCTACAGGATCAGTAACCGGAGTAGGAGAATAAGTTCCATAACGGTCTTCACACCATTCCCACACATTTCCATGCATGTCAAATAATGCGAGCGCATTACCAAAACGACGTTTGACGCCTTGTGTCGAAGCTGTCGTTTCAGCAAACCAGGCGATGGTAATTAATTTCGCCGTTTCCACGTTGCCCTGATGGCTTACATAAGCGCCCTGCATGCCGGCGCGACCAGCGTATTCCCACTCTGCTTCGGTTGGCAAACGCGCACGCAGGCCTGACCTACTGGTACTCAAAATTCCGCAAAATGCCTTAGCATCATCCCACGAAATACGCTCGACTGGTAATTCACTACCCTTAAAACGACTATTGTCCACGGTGCCGAACTTACTCCAGAAATCTTGTGTACATTCGGTATCTGCCAGCCAAAAAGATTTACTGAGTTTTATCCGAACTTGCGTTTCATCACGATCACGTCCGGGTTCATTTTCTGGGCTTCCGATGATGAAGCTTCCAGCTGGTATATAACGAAATCGTTGGGTTGAACCCTTCTCGGTAAGTTCTGCCCATAAACCAAACTCATCACGCCCCGCAGACGAAGCCCACGCTGGACGACCTGGTCCTATGAGAATGGCAACACGGGTGGACAAATCCGCTGCCTGTTCGTCTTGTTCTCCCACTAGACTTAATAATTCATCCCGCAAACGCGGCGTACCCTGAGGAAGAACGTAAGCTCCCTCTAATTCTTTTTGTAAATTGAAAAATAACTCATTGACGCGTAATACCTTTTTCAGCCACCGTTTTGCTTGAATATCTTTGTCACTAACTTCCTTTACTAGTTCTTCGACATTTGCCGTAGCATTATCAGGCATGGACACCACTTGGTCTAATTTTGCTAAGCGCTCTTTCAAATCGGCTACCTTCGTCACTTTTGCCCGCCAACGTTGTACATCTGAAGCGCCTGGGCCAACAATACTGGCAAATGTCTCAATTAACTTTGCTGCATCATCAGGTAATGGCTCTGATCTATCAAGCGTCACTAAAATGACATGTAAACGTTCGTATTCACTAACGCGGCTGCGCCAACGCTGCACATCGGCATCTTCTTCTCCTACCAGTTGGGCAAAACGATTGAGATCATCAACCAATTGCTGGTCTATGGTAACTGTGGCGCCATCACGCGAACGCAATGACTGTCTGAGAGTATTCAACGCTTGACGTTCGTCGGCTATGCGGCCTTCATACAAACGTTGTTTCGTTTCTGCCAATGCGCCTAGCTTACCTAGCGTTGACACGGCTTTTGCTGCGGCATCAAGCTCAACCATCTTCATCAGCTTAGGATCACCGAAACGCACCAAAGTCGCCGTCAAAGCCGCTATCGCATCACGCTCGGCACGCAAACGCGCTTCCCATACCTGTAACTGACCATCATCAGGCCCGACCAAAACACCATAAACAATGATGTCTTGATCCGCGATAGATTTTTCAGCCACGCTCAGTGCTTCTTGCTGATCTAGACGTGATAAATTCTTGCGCAAACCTTGGATGCGATTGTTTGATTCGGCGATTTTACCCTGCCAACGCTTCAGGTCAGGGTCGTTGGGATCAGCAACGGCAGCAAATTCTGCCAAATCTTTTGCAACAGCTGCCTGCAACGCTGTGGTCGCCCATTCAACCGCATCAAGGCGAGCAACATTTTCTTTCCACGCAGCAATGGCTTGTCTCCTGGTCGCCAAAGCATTTTGCCCCTGAACCACACCCTGATCTTGTTCGCCAACCAAAGCGCGGAGTCCGGCTAAATCTTGTTCAAGCAATGATAATTGCGCTTGGGTAAGCACGTTGTCGAGTTTATTTAACGGCAATATTTTCGCTCGCAGTGCTGCGACACGATCTTTCACCGCGCCAATTTTGCCCTGCCAACGTTTCACGTCTTCGTCTGCCTCACCTGCCAAAATCGCTAATTGCGCCAATAAAGGAGCTAAGCGCTCCGCCATGCTGGTGCTGACCACGGTTGCCTGGTCAACTTCAGTCAAATTTTTACGCAATGTGACTATCGCATCTTGCGCATCTTGGAGTTTTTTCTGCCAACGCAGGGTGTCTTCACCCGCACTGCCCACATCTTCACGATAACGATCTAACTCCACCGTAGCTTGAATCCTTAAGCTAGTCGGAATAATCTCTGCCGTATCCAGATTTCCCAAACTAGTCTGCAAGCCTTCAACGCGTTTAAGTTTAGTGTCCCAGCGCTTTACGTCTGCATCGTCCTGTGACACCCACTCGATCAATTGATCTAATTCGTCACGTGCGCCTTGTTTAATCGGCGACGCCGTATCCAAGCCGCTCAAGCTTTTACGCAAACGATCTATGTCCGCGGCGATAGTTTGCTGCTCTGCAGTTTGGCGTGTCTGCCAAACAACAACGCTAGCAATCAGTGCCACTAATACTAATGCCGCAGCAATGTATGGCCAAATTTTTCGCTGCTTAATTCCAAGTCGACGCATGGCCTCATCGGCACCGGTGCCAAATGCGTTCATCAATGCCGTCATCGGCGCTGAGCCCGCGCGCACGCGTTCGAGATCGCCAACTAATTCGGCGGCATCTTGATACCGCTTAGCGGGATCCTTCTGTAAACATTTGAGCGCCACCGCTTGATAGGCATCCGGCACTTCCGCCCGCAACGCCGTAATCAACGTCGGCTCAGCATAGTTATGTTGATAAATTAAGGCGTTCGCAGTCGTACCATCAAAGGGCTTTCGCCCCGTGAGCAATTCATAAAATACCACACCTAAGGAATAAATGTCGGCTCGTGCGTCAACCTTATCGCCGCGACCTTGTTCCGGTGAACAATAAGCCGGAGTACCAACTGCCGTTCCGGTCATGGTTAAACCATGTTCGCCCGCAATTTTACTAATACCAAAGTCCGCAATCTTCACCACGCCTTTGGTGGTGATCATTAAGTTTGCTGGCTTAATGTCGCGGTGAACAATATTATGTTTATTGGCTTCGGCTAAACCACGCGCAGCTTGAATAATGAAATTGGTTGCTTCGTCGGGCGTAAATAATTGTCCGGCATCGTGTTTCTCGCTGATTTTCTCCGAGAGGTCGGTGCCCTCGACGAATTCCA
>CANETI010000086.1 GCA_947440715.1 Planctomycetota bacterium
GGAATGCGAGTTGAATGTGACGTCATGTCGTCGTATTCATCTCGCCTACTGGAGCATGTCATGCGACAAACGAAGTGCCTTGCGTTAATGACCCTCATGATGTGCAGCACGCTTTGGGTGCTCAGCATCCAAGCACTTGAGCCAGATGAACGCACGCACTTTACTACTGAATTTTCACAAACCGCTGACGTAATCACAGATACTTCCCAACGACTGCTGGTTAGTTTGCGGCAAATTGAGGTGACGCCATTTGCTACCATCACTGACAAAATCAAGGCTCGGCAAGATCAGGCACGTGATTGGGCCAAACGTATTGCTGACCCGGCAACTAATTTTTCCGTGGAAGAAGTCGAGCCACCTTTAGACGTTTTGCGTTCGCTCAATAATCAACTGGAGCACATCATTGAGTTCAGTGACCAAATTATTAATGCCCCGAATGCTTGGCCTCAATCCATGTCATCACCTGCTTTCATTCGCTATGTGTCGTTTATGCGCGCTCGGGTTGATAACGCTTTAAATGCCGTCGCCGCTGGCACCGAATCACCTGAGGAAAATAATCGATTTTGGCAAGTGGCCCATCTGCATCGTTTATTATTAGGCACCATCGAATCGCTTACCGTTGCACCAACCAATTGGCCGTCTTTGCCAACGAATGCTCCGGTTATGGAAGCATATAAACTACAGCTCACACAATTACGCGATTCATTAGAGCAAGCCCTGTCGTCTGGTGCGCGTCTGGATCCTCGCACCTTGGAACGAGATGAGCAAATTCTCAATTTCATGCGAAGTCGCGTGGACATGACGCATCAACAGGTCGTGTTATTAGGCGAAACCGAATTACCAAAAGGCGCACTACCCCTGATTGCTTATAACGAAGCTTTCACCAATTATGATGCCTCGTTACAAGCCTTGATCGCGCATCAACGCACACCAATGACTGATGACAATTCATGGAATCAATCATTGGACAAACTCAACCGACAACTTAATCAACATGAGCGCCTTATCTACCTCACTAGGGAATGGTGTGAATTAACGACCACTTTAAATCAACAGCGAAATCGTGGTAAAAATCTAATTACTGAAACGCCGCCAGCGATGCGCGAAGAACTTAATAAAAACATGGACCTTCTCGAGCAAGCACAGGGCAGTGCTGACGCGGTCATGAAAAAAGCGCTCAGCACAGGCACTCGACTTGAAGCGGTTCAGGCGAAAGGTGAAATTGCCCTCATCGTGAGCCAATATCAGTTTTTTATTGATGACCTTGAATTTGACCAACAACTGCGTGAGCAGGAACAAGGACTGCGTGAACAAGCGACGAAAGCGACGAAAGCCCTAACCGAACTCACTACGGCTCGTGACGCATTAATCACTGCTCGCACGCAACAACATACGTTAGAGCTTGCCGCTGCCCGAGCCAATCAGGCACGCGAAATTGCCGAGATTATGGCAGAACAAGCTGAACAGGCCGCCGACAACGCACGTAACGTGGTTGAACGCCAGCGTGAAGTACTTAATCAACGAATCGAAGCCGCACAATATGCCGCAGAAAATCCTGCCCCGGAACCAGAAGCAAAACCAGATTTTTAAGTAAATGAAAATGAATCGCTAACCATTCTCAACCCACGAATCCCACGCACCAACTGGCGTGACATCGTCGGTAAACGCCGCAGTCTGCCATCATTCCATGAGCAACCACCCAGCCCAACAATTTAAAGCTCCATCAGCCATTATGGCCGGAGTGCCACTCAAGCGCATAATCGGGCCAGCTGCTATTGGACTTATCGCCGATTCATTCGCGCCAGTCTACCAATTGTTTGATCGTAAGCGCTTTATCGCTCGCGCACAAAAAGGATTGGAACCGTTAACGCTCATGCAGCGTGGTCAACATATTGCCCAGGCATTGGCGCAAGAATTACCGACCGCATTTGAAAAAGCCGCGCCTATGCTGATCGCCGCGATGGGACCGACGCTGAGCACGACCGCAGGCAATGGTCTGGCCCCCTTCTTTTATTTGCCGCATTCTTGTTACGTCGCGACCTTTGGCCCTTCCCATTTTCCATCAGGAATGCGTGTCATCAAAGCGCTCACGCAACGCTTCACTAGCGAATTTGCCATTCGTCCATTTCTGATTCAACATCAAGACGCCTGTGTAGCCACCTTGATAAAATGGACTGGCGATAAAGACATCCACGTACGCCGACTAACCAGCGAAGGGTCGCGTTCACGCCTGCCATGGGGCATGCGCATTCCAGCGTTTCAAAAAGATCCCACGCCCGTTCTACCAATATTAGAACAACTCAAAGACGACGAATCATTATATGTTCGCCGCTCAGTCGCCAACCATCTCGCGGATCTCTTAAAAGATACTCCCGACATTGCCTACGCCATTTGTCACCGTTGGGCACAAGAAGTCGCCAAATCCGATAGCGAGCAAGCCAACAACCGACGTTGGATGCTGCGCCATACCGTTCGCCTGCCAGCGAAGCGCGGAGAAATTAAAGCGTTAGCGATTCGGCAATTGGCGGCGATTCGTAGAACGTAAGTTCTATTCGTTGATAATCATTTGCGTGGTTTACGCCACAGTCGCATGAGCAAATCAAAGATACCCGAATAACGCCCTTCAACGCCAACATATCGTTCAAGCACGTAGAATAAAAAATAATAAAAGCGACAGGCCGCCCATAGGCAAATCGGCAGCAACAGCGCACGCTGCCACCATTCTTCCAGAATTATAACCTGTACGCCTGCCAGCAAAACGATGCCTGCAAACAAGATCCCTTTCGCGACAATCCAAAAATTACTTTTAAGATCACTCACGAAGGTTGGCCATTCCCATGGCGATGGTGAGCGCCATATCGCACTGTGGGTCGACCATACGCGGCACTTATTTCAATGCTTCTTGTATCGCCGCGTAAACGGTTTTGGCGATAATCTCTGCGCCTGCATCGTTTGGATGCACACGATCAGGAAACACTTCTGGATGATCTTTCGTGGCCGCGTGAACATCAATAATGGGGAGTTTCTTATCGGCAGCTACTTTGTTGATCGCGGGAATTATCCCTGAGACTAAACTTTCTTCATTAATGCCAAAATTACCCGGTGGCGGTACGTAGCATGGCAAGCAAAGAAATATCTTCGACTTCGTTTTCAAGCCGTTGAGTGTATCGACCATGGCCGTGAGATCGGGGACAAACGACTCAACCTGCGTTATGTTTTTCGGTTTGGTGTCATTGGTGCCAAGCTTAATAATAACGATCTGCGCGTTAAAGTTTTGCGCATCCTGCCATGGGCCTTTGGTCACATAGGGACTGTCACCTTTGGTCGATAACGTCGTGCCGCTTTTTGCAAAACCTTTGACCTCGAATTTATCTCCTAACAACTCTTGTAATTGCATGGGCCAACCTTTGCCTTTACCCGCTCCCACGCCAACCGTGATGCTATCTCCGACACAAGCGACGCGAATTTTCTCGGCTGCTTCTACGGAAACAGACAAGGCGAATAAGGTTGCCACGCCAAGCATGGTCGAGAAAAAGCGGCGAATCTGCGGCATAAAGCCTCCTGTCAGCGAATCGGTGTGGGGATGGTTTAGAGCTGATGAATCAAAAGCAGAGCCCATAGCTGATGTGATATGACTACCGTGCTACACACAAACTGCTCTCATCGCGCAAAGCGATCGTCACCACTAAACACTCCTGCCCATTACCGGATCGGTGCGTTGTGCTTGTCCATTTTCACAACGGCCAGCATAGCGGCGAGTGTAATTCGGGTGATTTTCGACGCTCAGCGTAAAATCATACCACCCATGACTCTTGGTGAGCGGAACGCGCATCATCACCGGCTGACCAGGAACACAGCCCTGGGTTTGTGCCGCGTGTTCGTAGGCATTTGCCGTCAAACGCAGGGTCATTGCACTAGTCGCGACAATACGCACGCGCACAAAATCGGTAACCTGTCCGGCTTCATTCACTTCGGTATCCACTTGTAAGGACATGCCGGGATCTTTTGCATCGCCAATTAATTCCCGGTAAAATCCGTTCGGTCCATTAATCCGCAGGTGATAACGCGACTCTGGAAACAAGGCCAAGGGGAAAACTCCCTGTAGCTTCTCTCCGGCAGCGACGGCGTAATTCCACGTGCGTACGTCGTCAAAGGTTGGCGCGGTGGCTCCAGTGGCAACCACGCGACCTGGAGCATAAATAGTAAATGGACAGCCAGCCGTACGATCTTTAAATAAGCGCGTTAACACCGCGAGATCAATATGGACTGCGGTACGCGCGCTATTGAGCGCGCCGTCTGCTATCACGTCATACGGTAATGCGCATGCCGGACGCGTACCGGGTTCTTGCTGCGCTAATCGTTTGCTCTGCTGCGGCTGGTTTTGCGCGACGTCTATTTCATCTTGCGTGAGTGGTTTTCCTGGATCGGGCACCGGCTTGATACGCGCCTGATGAATGGTTTCCATCCACGTACGCTGGTCCAGGAATGTGGGCGTGGGAATCGCCTCGCCATTCCACGGACGAAAGGCGGAGGTTAAATCTCCGCTAATCGTGCGGCGCCAACTACTGATATTGGTTTCACGTATATCGACTTTGAATTTATGTGTAATCCATTGCTCCAGTAAACGCAGATTTGAAGTGTGATCGCAAACTTCGGAATTCACCCAACCTCCACGAGTCCACGGCGAGGCAATAATCATGGGCACGCGATAGCCCAGGCCGATGGGACTATTGCGGTCACGGGTCGTCGTTTCCAGCGTGCTATCAACACTTGGCGAACATAATCCCGTATTGTAGTCGTCCATCTGCGGTGCAACAAACGGTGGGCAATGATCGAAGTAGCCATCGTTTTCATCATAAGTCAGAATGAAAATTGTTTTCTTCCACACTGCCGGATTTTTTGTCAAAATATTCAATGCTTCTGACACGTACCAAGCACCAAACCACGGTGATGAGGCATGATCAGAGAAATTACGTGGCGCCACTAACCACGACACGGACGGTAATTTACCGGCATTTACATCACTGCGGAATTGATGGAATAGATCGCCCAGCGGTACGCTGATGTCTTCCGTTTTCCCATTCGCATTAACTACCGAAACGACACCCATTTCATGATAATTGGGATCCCCGACATTCGTCACGCATCCTTGCCGGTGCATTTTTTGTTCCCGTTCGGGTAAACGAGCAAAGGCTTCCGCGTTAAATTCTGTCACCGCTTGTTGTGTCTTGAGCACCGCCGCGCGAGCAACGGCTAATGCTTCTACTTGAATGCCATCATTCGGTGCTTTTTTAACCACTTCTTCTAACCGTTTGACCTCTGCGCGTTGTGCGACTTCACGTTGTTGTAAAGCGCGAACGCAACCCGGCGAAAAACGGGCGTGGTATTGCTTAAAATACTCCATTGAATTATCGCCGAAATTAGCCAGCCATTCGACGGAAGCCTTTTCCAATCCTGCGTCTTCGGTTAATTCGTTTTGGTATATTTTCCACGGAATATTCAAGTCCGTTAATCGATCTGGAAAGGTAACCCAATGTAATCGCCCCGTGTGATCGGAGTCGCCGTTATAAACCAAGGGCTTAGACGTCGCTTTTGGCTCAGCTCTTACCGTACCTGTCCAAAAAAATAACCGATTGGGGGTCGTGCCCGTCAGTGACGAACAAAAATGCTGATCGCACACGGTGAAGGCATCTGCCATGGCGTAGTAAAAAGGGATATCAGCTCTTGTGTAATATCCCAAGGTCATGGGCGTTTGAGACTTTTTCGTTTTCGCAGGAATCCATTGATCATATTTACCCTGATTTCGCGCATCTACTTGATTCGGCCAACTGTGCGGCACGTCGCCCAACCAAGTGGCTTTACTATTTCGCATATCCAAATGAAATGGTGCGTAAACGGCACCATCGTGGTGCGCTTGCAGCCACACTGGCCGTCCACCTGGCAAGGAAATTGCACGTGGATCATTAAATCCGCGAACGCCTTGCAGCGAGCCAAACATATGATCGAAGGAACGGTTTTCCTGCATCAAAAACACAATGTGTTCCGCATCTAAAAATGTAGTCCCCGCGTCAGGCGTCACGGCAAAGGCTTGCTCAACTGCCGCCACTAAAGATGGGGACAAACTAAGACCGCCGCCAACGCTCGCCGCTAAAGCCTGACAGAACGTACGGCGATTAATGTGCGGATCTGACATAAGCTGATGCTCCGTAGGGCACGTTCGTAATGACAATTACTTGTAGGATAACCGACACCAGCATCCATCACCAGCATCAAGAACACGCTACAACTTGTGCCAAAGGCGCGAGACATAACAACAGCACCATCGCTATTGGGTACCAATACCGAGAGATCATTCACGACATTTTTTCAAGATTTCCATCATGCTGTTCAAGATGCATTGGGTGAATCACCTGACAGCATCCTGCAACCATAGATCATCAATCAACGGAGCACTCTATGCATGTTTTGATCACTGGCGGCGCTGGTTTTATTGGTATTCGATTAGCGCGCCGATTATTAGCCGATGGGCAGTTATTATTGGACACCGGCGTTCAACCACTCACCACCTTAACTTTATTTGATCAAGTCGCAGCGGCTGGAATAACCAATAACGACATGTCGCATGATCCGCGTCTGAGCATCAAAACTGGCGACGCCGGTGATCCGGCAACGATTGATGCTTTAATTAAGGACGCCGACGTCATTTTTCATCTTGCTGCCGTGGTCAGTGTGGCTGCCGAACGCGATATGGATTTAGGTATGCGGGTTAATTTTCATGGCACCTGTGCACTCTTAGAAAGTTGTCGCAAACATGGACGTACTCCGCGCGTCATATTCGCCAGTTCCGCAGCTGTGTATGGTGGTCCATTACCCGCCGTTTGTGGCGAAGGTACCGCACTATTTCCACAAACTTCTTATGGCATGCAAAAGGCCATGGGCGAGCGCTTAATTGATGATTATAGCCGCAAAGGTTACATCGACGGGCGTAGCATACGATTACCGACCATTATTGTGCGACCCGGTGCACCAAATATGGCGGCTTCCGCATTTGCCAGCTCTTTGGTACGCGAACCGCTTATGGGTCGCAGTTATGTCTGTCCGGTTCCCAGCGACACACCGCTCTGTGTGCTGTCAGTGCGACGCGTCGTCGATAGTTTCGTTTATGCCGCCTGCTTATCATCGACGACGATGGGACATACCCGCGCGGTGCAATTACCTGGGTTAACCTTGCCGGTCGCTGATTTAATTGCGGCGATGGAACGCGTAGCCGGAGCAACCGTGATTAAACGCATTAGCTTCGCAACCCAGCCAGAGATTTTGAAAATTGTCCAGGGTTGGCCGGTCCGCTTCGACACTAATCGTTCAGCGAAATTAGGCTTTAAATCAGACCTGACTCCCGACGCCATTATTACCGATTTTATTAACGATGAATTAGCCGGCCAGGTGGTGGCATGACGCGTATCGGTTGGATTGGCACGGGCCTCATGGGCTCACGCATGGCCCCACATGTATTGAAGGCTGGGTATGCGCTGACGGTGTGGAATAGAACCGCTGATAAATCGAAGGAATTAATATCGCTTGGTGCGACCTCCGCCGCTACGCCAGCGGCGCTCGCTGGTGCTTGTGACGTGGTTATGTTAATGGTGACTAATGCGCATTCAGCAGCCGATATTTTATTTAACCAAGGCGTTGCTCGCGCGTTAACTCCTGGGGCGCTCGTCATCGATATGAGTTCGATTGCTCCAGATAACGCACGGATCCATGCGCAACGCCTGCATGATGTGGGCATCGATCATCTTGACGCACCGGTATCTGGCGGCACTCGTGGCGCTGCCGCCGCGTCGCTCGCTATTATGGTTGGTGGTGAAAAATCCGCTTTCGACCGAGCGCTGCCCATTTTATCCTGCTTAGGACGGCCCACCTACATTGGCCCAGCAAGCACCGGACAAATCGCGAAATTAGCTAACCAAGTCATAGTCGCTGTCACCATTGGCGCCGTTGCCGAAGCATTAACTTTAGCCGGACGCGCCGGAGCGAATCCTGCCGCCGTACGCGAAGCGCTCAGTGGCGGCTTTGCCGATAGCCGAATTTTATATGAACATGGCGCACGCATGTTAGCCGGTGATTTCACCCCTGGCGGTACGGTAAAAAATCAAATTAAAGATTTAGATGCCGCTTTAACCGTTGCTAAATCAATCGGCATCGAATTACCTATGTTGCAAACCACCCGCGCACAATTTCAAACGTTAGCGGATACCCTTGGCGACCAACTTGATCACAGCGCGCTGTATCGGTTATGGGAGGTTAATGCGGGAAACTAGTGTCGAAAATTGCTGAAATTCAAATTATGATCTTTTTGTAATTAATCTATCCGAGCAACATCCACTGTAGCCTGCACTTCATGCGTTCCACCACCAAGAATGACACCCTTCGTCGGACTGACGTCGCTAAAATCACGACCAACAGCAACAATTAAATGACGGTCACCAACTAGGCAGGCATTGGTGGGATCAAAACCGATCCAACCAACACCGGGATACCAAATAGATAGCCACGCGTGCGAAGCATCGACGCCGACGAGTTTGACTTGGCCTGGGGGCGGATCGGTTTCTAAATATCCGCTGACGTAACGCGCCGCTAAACCAATGGAGCGTAAACAGGCTAAACCGACATGGGCGAAGTCCTGACACACGCCACGTCGTTGAGCGAATACTTCTGGTACCGTGGTGGTTACTGCGGTCGCTTTTGCATCATAAATAAAATCACGGTTTATGCGTATAGTTAAATCGAGTGCGGCTTCCAATAACGGACGACCAACGGTAAACGATTGCGCTGCATAAGCGGCATAATCTTCGCCCGTGGGAATCATTCGCGATTCAAAACTATATTCGACTGCGGCTAATACTTCATCA
>CANETI010000087.1 GCA_947440715.1 Planctomycetota bacterium
ATGCTCGGCTAATTTCATGGCAAATAATTCAGCAATCGGAGCGCAAATTTCGCCGCGAATAATCATGCTGTCACCGTGCTTCGCTAACAATTGCTGAACACGCTCTATTAAATTTCCGATATCTCCGCGCCGATTTTGAATGTCATCAAGCAGCTCGTTCGCGTCATGGCGAACGTCAAATGGCGTAGCGACCACCGGCTCAACGCCGAGAACTAGGCTGACAGAACACAAGGCCAGGAGCAGGGGGACAATTCGCGGGTAGCGCACGTTTGCTGGTATATGCCGTTGTAGAAGATGGACCAGGGGCGACCCGATGAAGGTACTAACAGCACAAAGTCGAGTCCGTACTTGTCAGCGCCAACCGCCCAGGAACATGTCGAACATGGACCAATTCGGTGCGACTACAATTATTGGGCCGGATATCCGGTTGCTGCTGCTGGATTGCTTTGAAACCATCGTCGAAATGGAGAACGGCGTTTATCGCCCTCGTTTGGGCATGATCGACTTCCTAACGCATTTTGGCTCCCGCTTAGGCATTCCCATTGCCGTCATTAGCGATGCGTCCAAGGAAGCGGTCGAAAGCGCCTTAGTACAATCCCGTTTGACGACCTACTTTATTACCGTTTATCATGCTGGTAATGCTGCTGAAGACCTGGGCGGTGGGCGTGCTCGAAAGCGACTCGATCTGCCACTGTCTCATTTCAAGATCAAAGCCAACCAGACCTTATTTATTGGCGATAGTCCGTTAGATGCCGAAGCCGCGCAGCACTATGGTGTACAATTTATTCGCGTTCCGCGAAGTGAAGACCGCAGCTTTAGTTTTGCGAGCTTAATTACGGGTCCCAGTCGCTACCGAAGTCAAGAATTTAACATCACTTTTCTAGATCATTATCGCAAAGGGAAAGATAAACCAAAATGAGTACTTGGGACTATTGTGACGACTGAAGCGACATCGAAAAAAAAGAAATCGGCGTTCACCACGCTGGCACCAAATGCGATAAATGGTTATCTACCTAATGCGTTACATTTTAGCTTAGGTTACCTGTTTTTACGCCCGTGGGTTAAATTCGGTCTCCGCGGACGCGTGCGTCGTTCTCGTGATCTACCAGAAGGTCCGATGGTGCTGGCGTGTAATCACCGAAGTTTTTTTGACCCACCCTTTGTTGGAATGTGCTTTCGCCGTCCAATTGCTTATTTTGCCAAAGCGTCGTTATGGGATATTCCATTTATAGCCTTTTGGTTGCGCGCAATGTTCGGTATCCCAGTGGATCGAGAAAATCCCGGATTATCCAGCATGAAAGGCGCGGTCGATCGCTTAAAGAATGGCATATCAGTTTTGGTTTTTGCAGAAGGCACGCGCACGCGCGACGGTCGCCTTGCACCAATGCGCGAAGGACCTGCCTTATTTGCCCGCCGAGCAGGAGTGCCCATTGTCCCAGTTTATTTGTACCGTAGTGAAGCAGTTTGGCCGCGCGGTCAGTTTTTATTTAATTTTATCAACAAAGACATTGAAGTACGTGTCGGTAAACCAATCGTAGCGCCAAAAGATCTTGCGCCTCGCGCACAAGACGCCTGGATTAGTCGACGATTAGAACTGTGGATGGAGCAACAGGAACGATCGTTCATGGGACCACGGCCGCGTAAGGTGATCGCTTAACAGAAAATGTGCCGCATCGCTCGATGAAAAGCCCTGTTAAAAGTCATAAGCTATAACACGGCATAATCTTAGCGGTTATCTTACGCGAATAATCGTCGATCCTAAATGCTCCCAATTTGGCGTGGTAACCAATTTCACCATCCGTATCAGCGAAAGATGAGGGGGTGCGGTAAGCCACAAGAGCCACTGTTGTAGCCACGACATCCGTTCAATAATCCGCCCGCCCATGACTGAACCTACCGTTGCCCCCGCTGCTCCTCCGCTCACCTACGAATCCGATCTGCCAAGTTTGCAGCAATGGGTGAATGGCTTTTGCGAGAATTGGATCTTTGCCTTCATCATCGCTATGGGGATTCGTCATTTTTGTTTGGAAGCATTCCGTATTCCGACGGCGTCGATGGAGCCCATGCTTTTTGGTGATCCGGCGTTTTCGAAATCAGACCATGTGGTCGTCGATAAGTTTTTTTTCCGCTTTACTGGCCCTAGTCGTTGGGATGTGACCGTTTTTCAATTTCCACAACCTGAAATTGAACCTTTGTCAGGTGAGCAAACCGATGCGCGTACAGCCATAGCGGCAGATGAATCGCGCTTAGACCGCGTGATGTTTCGGCCATTAATGTACCGCAACTTCGTTAAGCGTGCGGTCATTTTACCTGGCGATCGCTATTATATTGCTGGTGGTGATATTTATTTAGAGCAAAGTGATAAAAGTTTTCAGGTCTCACGAAAGCCGTTGTCCGTACAGAATGAATTATGGCAAAATGTTTATCGCTTTGGTGAGCAAAAAGAATATCAACCGTGGATGCCCAATGGCGGCGCTCAAGTGCGTGGAGATGATGGCTCTTTGCGCATGACATTACCGGCCAATAGTAGCTTATCACTTTTACCGCAACAGTTTCGTAATTTATATTTGAAACCGGGGACTTTCCGCGTGCGCCCACGTGGTAGCGATAGCCCAGATGAATTAATCGAATTATCCATGACCAGTCCGCAATTTACGTTTCAACGTACGCGTCGTACGGGGATTGCCTGGGATTTAGATAGTTGGGAAGTGCGGCGTATGACAACGGCTGATCTTGATAGTGGCAGTTATGGCACATTACTGAATCAAACGATGACGGAATGGATTGGCGATGTACGATTTACCGCTCAAATACGTGACCTAACAGGACAAGTTGCGTTGGATATTACCCAGGGAAATACGCATAGTTTTCGCTTAGCATTAACACCAAATAGTTGGTCCGTACTAGTTGATAATAAAGAGATTGCTTCCGGAAAAGATGCGCCCGTGGGACAAACCGTAACCTTTGCCCATTTAGATAATCAAATTATATTTTTCCTCAGCGATAAAGAAATGTTGCGTCATGATGTTGCCCCATCAGACCCGTTGGTACAACGATTAGGCGCACGATGGAGTGGTGAGGGCACAATCGCATTCGCTGCATTATCGATGGATCGCGATGTCCACTATACCATGGGACAAACAGGAAGTTTTTTACGCGAAGAGGGAACGACCTATTTGCGCTATAAACAGCAAAGTGAAATGGCCATTAACGATCGTTTTGCAAGTCCCTTTAACCGCGATATGGAAGTGAAATATTATCGCGATCTAGTAACCGTGCGTAGCCAGATCTTAGGTAAGCCTGTTGCCGAATTATCGCCCCAAGAAGCATCACGAGGCTGGGGATATTCCCCTGAAACCGCCATTACGGCTCCGCCTGGTGCCTATTTAATGATGGGCGACAATAGCCCACAAAGTTGGGATAGCCGTTGTTGGGGGTATGTAATGGAGGAAAATCTGCGTGGCCGTGTACTTGCTGTTATTCTACCGTTCAAGCGTTGGCGGGTGGTCCGATGACGCAGGGGGGTGGTAATACGTCAGTTTTGCTCACGTTTTCCACTAAGATTTCCTCTTGCGTGAATCAACTCCGTTCTATTCAGACGCTCAAAACAAATCGAGTAGGGGACGTGAAGAACGTTCTAACCCATTACGCTCTAATATCTTTCATAGGGGTGTCGCCGTGCTGCTAAAGTTGCGTTTAAGGGCGATGTGGAGAAAAGTCACCGTGCATCAGAGGACTTTTCCACAATGAGTATTTTTTCTGTTGCCGGACTCAGCAAACGCTTTGGTCGCCGTCAGGTGGTCTCTGGTGTCAATTTGCGCGTCGAAGCCGGGGAAGTAGTTGGTTTATTGGGGGCAAATGGCGCCGGGAAGAGCACGACATTTCGCATGGTCGTGGGTTTATTGAAGCCAGAAGCGGGCTCGATCACCTTTCGCGATCGCGATATTACGCGCTTACCAATGGATGCACGCGCGCGGCTGGGAATGGGATATCTGGCGCAAGAGCCAACGGTTTTTGCCCAGCTCAGTGTTGCCGACAACGTGCGCATCGTGCTAGAGCAGCATTATCCCAAAGCAGAACATGAACAACGATTGGCCCTTTTATTAGGTGAATTACACTTAACTCATTTGGCCAACAGCTTCGCCCGCAGTTTATCTGGCGGCGAGCGACGCCGATTAGAAATTACTCGTGCGCTCGTGGTTGAGCCAAAACTATTATTTTTCGATGAACCCTTTGCAGGCGTAGACCCACGAAGTCGTTCCGACATCACGGGTATCACGCAGGCATTAAAGAAGCGGAATGTGTCGGTATTAATTACCGATCATCACGCTGAAGCCATTCTGGGTATGGTGGACCGACTCTACGTCATGGATGCCGGCACCATCATGGCAGAAGGCACACCGCAAGAGATTGTCGATAACGCCGAAGTTCGCCGCGCCTATTTAGGCGATGATTTTACTCTTTAAGCGACCATGCCAGACCTAACGATTTCACGTTTGTCGATGATTACCGGATCAAGTTTGATTCTACGGGATGCATGTCTGTCTGATTTATTAGCGCAGTGGAAAGGTCCGATCAAACGAATGAGTGAGCCGAGCGACACTGGGCGATTAATCTTAGATTTGGAAACGCCGTCCTTGTTTGATGAACCAGCGGCGTGGGTGGTGCGTTGTGGCGGTAAATGGCTAAAGAAACATGCTGAACAATTGGCACCACTGGCAGGTTTGCCCGTCGTCGCTGGCATGCTGATACTCAACGTCGCCGATTTGGATAAAGGTAAAGCAAAGGCCAGCGATCCCCAGGCTGCCATGCTCAAGGCACTCAAACAAGCCCAGGCTCTACACTCTGCGGATGAACCAGACGCCAAATCATTAGCTGGTTGGTTGAGTGACCGCGTAGCAAAACATCCACAAGGTGCAAATAATCCACGACAAGTCGCTGAAGCATTAATTGAACACTTAGGTGACGACATCGACGCCTTATTAAATGCCATCAATATGGTAGCCATATTCGCCGACCAAGGTCGCATCACGAGCGCTGGCGTCGATGCGTTAATCGTGGGACAAGCTGGTCGCCCCATTTGGGAATTCACGGGTGCCATGTTGGAGGGTAAAGCCAGTCGCGCGCTAGAACTGTTACATGCCGGCGACGGTCTTAGCTCGCAACAGGCCATCTCATCATTGACCAGTGAAGTGCGCAAATTGATCGCTTGTTGCGATACAAGCGACGATGGGCAAGTCGCCGAGTGGTTGAATAGTCGTGGCAAACCCAATTTGTATTATGCACGCCAACGCGCACGTCATATCGGACGCCCTTTATTGTTGCGCTTATTGACCGGCTGCCTGCAAACTCAGCGGCAATTAAGACAAACCGGAACCGACCACCAGCTTGCGATTGAGACCTTAGTGCTTCACGCACAGCGGGTGATCCGTCCTGCTGGGCGATAGCTGCACCTGGGGTCAGCCCTTAGGCTCCCGCCTGCGAACCCCGGAATATATCCATGGACATCCATTTTTGCGATTTGTGTGGCGCACGCGTCACTGACATCGACCTTCGTGGCGGTCACGGAATTTGCCGACTGTACGATGTCATTTGCGCAACCTGCGTTGAATTGGGCCACGGCAAAGAATGGCTCGCCAATAATCAGCAACGTCAACAACGACAAAGCATTTCCAGTTCTCAACCAGCACCTGCGCTCGCAGCGTCTGCGGTCGCCGCAAAAGCTGGTTCGCCAAAAATCAATGAAGCACGTGATCGAGCAGCGACCTTAGAAGAAGACGACGATGCAGCGCCAGTCGCACCGCAAGTTCTAGATGCTGAAGATGCAGATGATTTAGGTGACGAAGATCACGGCACCTTGTCCGCCGAACAAACACCGCAATCCGTTCCCGCGCTCAATAATCATTTTGCCGCCGCAGCCAGCAGTTTTTCGGCCATGGGAGCGCAAAAAAATCGTGCCTCAAATAATGCCGGTCAAGAAGATGTTGATGACGCCGAACAAGGCGAAGGCCTCAGTGATGAAAGCAAGGCATCGCCTTTCATCACTGAAAATTCCAACGACATTTCCGATTCACCTTTCGCGTTCTCTGAGAAATCCGACCAGGCTAACGATGACCAAGAGTCCGTTTCTCAGAAGGATGAGACGCTTCCATCAGATCGTGATCCCGTCATGGCCGAAAAGCCTTCGCAATCTTCTGCTCGCAAAGCCACTGCTGGCAGCGCCTCATTTAAACGCGCGAGCGGAACAAATAATAAACCTAGTAATGCAGGTACCAAATCAGCCAACAAAAGCAGTGAAACAACACCGCGCGCGGGTTCTTCCAAGTCAGGTAAGGTCGTACCCAAAGGTTCTGGGCGCGCGAAAGCGCAAAATAAGAATAAAAATATTATCATCATGTCCTGTATCTCGGTTGGCATTTTGCTCATGGTGATGTTGATTGGCATTTCGAGCATGAGTTCACCAAAGAAGGCACCAGACGCGCTGCCGCCAATGAATTTAAGCGAAACATTAAAAACCGCGATTAAAGAAGCGAAATCTTCTGCCGTATCGGCGTTGCGATCAGAAGATGTATCGGCATTAAAGTCGGCAAAAACACAAATACAAAACCTGAAATTAGAGATCAGTAATTGGGGCGACGAAGCCACCAAACAAGGTTACACTGATGAAGATTTAGGTCGTTACCTCGACCTTGTTGGATTCCCTGACGTCAACAGTTTGCAACGCAATATTTCCGACATGTTAATCAGAAAACAGAGTTCGAACTGAAACAGTCGTCCCGTCCTCCGCGTGATGCGCGCGATGCAGCATGGGTTGCCATCGAACGTATTGAAAACGAATCTGCAGATCGAGTTGCCAGCTTAATTGATAGCTGGCGCGAACTTGATCCGCGTGATGCCGCGTTAGCTCGTGAAATCGCACTGGGCGTTATTCGTCATCATCGTTTATATGATGAATTGAGCGCACGCTTTTTGCGTAAAGGTCGGCAGCCGCATGATTTATTGCGCGCCTTGCGTATTGGTTGTCACCAATTATTTGCCCTCGACCAAGTACCCCCGCATGCCGCCTGCGCCACCAGTGTCGAATTAATACATCGTCACTGCGATAATCGTTTAAGCGGTGTTGCTAATGCTGTGATGAGACGGTTATCTGAAATGCGCTTACCGGAACGTACTGGTGACGGTCCTTTAGGTCGCATTGATGCCGCACAATGGCCTGAAGACCCCGCCGTGTTGGCGAGTTTGCCAGATCGTTTGGTCAACGATTTACGCCCGCAATTAGTCGGTGATGGGCGCGCACAATTATTAGCGCTCAATCATATGCCGCCGTTGTGTACACGTACGCGACCAGGATTTTCACCACCAACTGGACGCAGCATATTGCGCCAAGACGGCGAATGGACTTGGTGGTCCGATCCGCAGGAAGCCTTACATGGAGTGGTTGAGGCAAAACGTGCCGTCGTGCAAGATCGTGCGCAGGGTTATGTGGTAGAGACCAGTGCGGCTCGTCCAGGTCAATTCGTGTTAGATTTATGCTCCGCGCCAGGTGGCAAAGCGCTCGCGTTTGCAGATCGTGGATGTCGCGTTTTTGCCGGTGATTTACAGCTCAACAAGTTATCCCGCTTGCGCGAAAATTTAGGCGCCACGATACCCATATTAGCCCAAAATGGTACGCGCCCAGCGTTGGCTGCCGCGTTCGATATCGTGGTTGCTGATGTGCCGTGCTCAAATACCGGCGTGTTAGCGCGACGCCCAGAAGCGCGCTTACGTTATCACCCGAAGGCGCTTAATTCATTACATGAAATACAGCGAAATATATTACACGCTGCCGCGCGACTCGTGCTTCCTGATGGTAAATTGGTCTACAGCACTTGCAGCATAACGCCGCACGAAAACCAAGGCATTGCCCATAATCTTAATGGCTGGCGCATTTTAGCCGAACACAGCAGTTGGCCGGATCAATGGCAGGCTGGCGGATATGTTGCAGTTTTGGTTAGAAGTTAAGTCTTTCGTCTGCCGTCTGCAATATCAACCAAAAGAATTTCCGTAAATTTTTAAACAATGCGTGGCGTTAATCCGCCCAAACGTAAACCTTCCAAATGTGCGTGATCATTGATCGCATCAATTCGGCCTTGTCGTGGACGCGATCCGCCCATGGCTTGTGCAAACGGACGGACGCGACAGATAGCAGTATTCATGATTGAGAAATGCCAAATTAAACGCAGATCCAGCGCGAGCAGAGACGCCAAATAAGCCCGCATCACGCCGCCATGCATCACGATGGCAATACGTTCGCCTGGGTGACGTTTAGCAATGATATTGAGCGCTATGGTGATGCGAATTTGCGCATCGGCGTACGATTCACCACCGCCACGACGCACGGTCGGATCGCGGTCCAACCAGCGATTCCATTCATCAGGAAAACGCTCGGCAATGATTTCGTTAGTAAGTCCCGACCACGTACCGACGTCAATTTCTCTGAGTTTGGGATCAATCACCGTTTCTTTATTCCAAGCGCGGGCCAGATAACTCGCTGTATCGGTCGCGCGCGATAAATCGCTGCTGTAAAGTTGCCCGAATTTCATAACCCCTAAGCGACTCGCTAAACGCTTGGACTGCTCATGGCCAAACGGCGATAGCGGTAAATCTTCTTGTCCTTGTAATACGCCGTCACGATTGCCGGTGCTCTCTCCATGACGGATGAGCCACAGTTCAGTGGCAGCAAGGCGAGTACTCTCATCGGCGAGGGGGCGATTCATGGGCGGGTAGGGGTGTAGTGATGCGCAGCAGGGGGGCAACTAGGTAGGCGTGAAAGCACGTTGCGATGTTCAGCGAAGATAACGACAGATGATATTGCGCCGTCCCAGGGTG